>NZ_FR893507.1:65535-113760 GCF_000435435.1 Alistipes sp. CAG:29
GTCGTGCTGGAGAAATAGGGCGGGTGTGCGCATGCATGCGCACACCCGTTTGCGATAATAAACAGGTTAGGTTATGCATCACAAGGAGAGTCGCGCCACCTTGGGTGGCAAATTGAGCGCCGTGCTGGTCGCCGCGGGAAGTTCCGTGGGGCTGGGCAACATCTGGCGCTTCCCCTATGTAGCCGGGGACAACGGCGGCGGGGCATTTCTGATAATCTACATCCTTTGCGTCCTGCTGCTGGGGCTGCCGCTCATGATCGCGGAGTTCACCGTGGGGCGTGCTTCGCACCGCAATGCCGTGGGTGCCTACCGGGCGCTGAACCCACGGTGGAGTTTTCTGGGTTACAACGGCGTGCTGGCCGCATTCCTGATCCTGGGGTTCTACTTCGTAGTATCGGGATGGACGGCCGAATACATGGTGCACTCGGTGACGGGCAGTATCGCTCGTTTCTCGACCGCCGAGCAGTACAAGAGTCTCTTCGAGAACTTTATCAGCAATCCCTGGAGGCCGGTCGTCTACACCTGCCTGTTCGTCCTCGCAACCCATTTCGTGATCGCCATGGGCGTACAGAAAGGCATCGAACGCTCGGCTAAAATCCTCATGCCGCTGCTGTTCCTGATTCTGATCGTACTGTCGGTACATTCACTGCTGATGCCGGGCGGGGAAGCCGGGTTGAAGTTCCTCTTCGCCCCCGACTTCTCGAAGGTGACGCCCACGACCGTGCTCGTCGCACTGGGGCAGGCGTTCTTCTCGCTTTCGATCGGCATCGGCACGATGGTGACCTACGCCTCGTATTTCAAACCGGACACGAACCTGCGCCACACGGCGCTCAACGTCACCATCCTCGACACACTGGTGGCCATACTGGCCGGCGTGGTGATCTTCCCGGCGGTATTCAGCGTAGGCATCGAGCCTTCGTCGGGGCCGTCGCTCGTATTCATCACCCTGCCGAGTATCTTTAACGGCATGCCGCTGAGCATGGTGTGGTCGTCGATTTTCTTCCTGCTGCTGGTCGTCGCAGCACTCACCTCGACCATCTCGCTGCACGAGGTAGTCACGGTCTACCTGCACGAGGAGTGGCACCTGAGCCGTAAGGCTGCGGCATGGCTGACGACCGCCGCCACGGCCGCCCTGGCGTCGCTGGCATCGCTGTCGCTGGGTGCGTTGGGCAGTTGGAAGATCGCCGGGCTCTCGCTTTTCGATTCGCTCGACTTCCTGACGGCCAACATCCTGCTGCCGGCAGGCGGGCTTTTCACCTGCATCTTCGTGGGCTGGAAGCTCGACCACCACATCCTCAAGGCACAGATCACCAACGACGGAGAGCTGAAATTCCGCATCTACGGCCTGTTCAGCTTCCTGCTCCGCTACGTCTGCCCGGCCGTGCTGCTGCTGATCTTCCTCGACAACCTCGGCGTATTCTGACACGGCCGACACGCGTTTCCCCGACCCCGGACTTCGGAAAGTCCGGGGATTTTTATTTCCGCGGCCAGGACGGAATGGAGGGCGTACATTTCGATTCAAAACCACTCTTTCTCAAAAAAGCAGACATTTCGCCCAGTTTTTTTGTGTTTTATTTTGGAAAATAAAATTAAAGATTTATTTTTGTTTCATAATGAAATTAAAAATATTACACATCACAATAAAAAACACAAATACAACCGAAAAACCCAAAAAAGGTAAAAAGCGGCACGAGATCCAATCACGACCGTAAAAGGCAAACCGCGGGCAGCACCCGCGGCCTGCATCCGTTTCAGTGACAAGCTTTCGCAGCGGCAGCCGATTGCCAGGGTATGAAAAAAGGATTACATTCCGGTGACAACGACACACGGAGCCAATTATTAAAATATTTTTGCAGCCGGAGCGACAAAGGCTCCCACCTATAATAATAAAGAAACCATTCGAAAAGACCCGGCCATGAAAAACCTGTTACTTTTCCTGCTGGCCTGCAGCCTCGGCGCCGCAGCCGCAGCCCGCCCGATACGGGGATCGGTCAAATGCGGCGGAAAGCCGATGGGCGGCGTGACCGTAACCGACGGTTATACGTTCGCGCAAAGCGACGAGCAGGGCATATTCACGCTCGATGCCGACGACCAGGCGCTGTTCATCAGTCTGGTGACCCCGTCCGGCTACCTGGCTCCGCTCGATGGGGGCATCCCGCAATTCTACCGCGCATACGACCCGGCGGCCAAACGCTACGACTTCGAATTGCAACCGTGGCCCGGCCCGGACGGATGCTACGAACTGCTGGCGATCGCCGACCCGCAGCCTAAGACCGAAGAGCATTTCCGGCGGTTACGGAGCGAAGTCATGCCCGCATTGCAGGCGGCAACCGATAACGGGAGAACGCGGGGCGCGAACCAGGCCGCGATCGTGCTCGGGGACATCGTATGGGACTCCCCGGAACTCTTCGCAGGCGTGAAAGCGGAGTTCGCCAAGCTCGGGGTACCCGTATACGGCGTGATCGGCAACCACGACCATGACCTGAACAAATATACCGACCGCGAGGCGACGGAGAATTACCGCAGCCATTTCGGCCCCACCTATTATGCATTCGACATGGGGCGCACGCACTATATCGTGCTCGACGACATCGTTTACCACGGCGCGAAGAAATACGAGGAGCGGATCGACACGATGCAACTGCGCTGGGCAGCCGCCTATGCCGAACGCCTGCCCGCAGGGTCGCGCGTCTGCATCGCGATGCATGCCCCGGCCATGAAATCGTGGCTCGGGAACCGCGTCATGGAGTCGGCCGAAGGGCTGATGGACGCCTTTGCGGGGCACGAACTGCACTTCATCACCGGGCATACGCACCTCAACTCGAATTACGACATCCGCGAGGGGGTCATGGAACACAACGTAGCGCAGGTCTGCGGCAACCTCTGGTGGGATCCGATCAACTGGGACGGTACGCCCAAGGGCTTCCAGCTGTTCCGCGAATGCGGCGGGGAATTCTCGTGGGAATACCGGAGCCTCGGCGAGTCCCCGGCACGGCAGATCCGCGTATGGCACCCCGGCCAGGTGGCCAAGCACCCGGCCAGCGTCGTGGCAAAGGTATGGAACTGGGATTCGTACTGGACGGTCGTATGGTATGAGGACGGCCGTTACCGCGGCGCCATGCAGCGTACGACGCTCGACGACCCGGATTATACCGCGCACATCGACTCGCTGAAGGCCGCCGGAAGGAAAATCTCCAAAGTCCAGCGCCCACGCCCGACGAACTTCTATTTCACGGCACGCCCCTCGGCATCGGCCCGCGAGGTGGAGGTGGTCGCCACCGACCGATTCGGGCGCCGCTACTCGGAGCGCATCGCACTCGGGCACACCGACTGACGTACAGGACACCAACACCAAAATCATCAATAGCCTATGAAAAAACTGATTACTTTAATCGCCGGGTTGCTGCTCGTCGCCCTGCCGGTCGGACTGGCCGGTTGTGACGACAGCGACAAGGAGATCTACAACGATGGCCGGCTGGTCACCGATGTAGTTATTCCGACCTCGATGACCGTCTACCGCGGGATGGAGGTTTCCGTTTCCGGCTACGGCTTCGCCCAGGGCGACGCCATCGCGTTACGCGCCGGTGAGGATCTCCCGGCAGCGACCACGGTAGCATCGGAAAAACTGCTGACGTTCGTCATACCCGACGGCGCGGCAGACCAGACCGTCTATAAGGTCGTGCTCAACCGGGCACAGGACTACCAGGTGCTCGGATCGAGCAGGATGACCGTACAACTGGCCATCGACGTCGACCTGGGCAAGACCATCTCGGGCAACTGGGGCGGCGACGCCGTGATCCGCGGCCGCGGGTTCATGGCTACGGACAAACTCTTCCTGGAACAAGGGGGGGGGGAAATTCGAAGCGCCGGTCAAGGGTGCTGACGATTCTTCGCTGACCTTCACCATTCCCCAGAACGCCGCCGACGGCGACTGTGAATTCACCCTGCAGCGCGGAGCAGAAGAGCAGGCACTGGGCTCCGCCAAACTCAACCTCTCCCTGGGCGGCGTCACCGTACCGGACAAGGAGGGCGCGACGATCAAGGGTATCGTCCACCTGGCAGGACAAGGCATCGCCGACGTCCTGGTCTCGGACGGAGACCTGATCACCAAGACCGACGCCAACGGTTTCTATTGGCTCAATTCCGAAAAACGCAACGAACTCGCCTTCGTCATCCTGCCTGCGGGCTATGACGTCCCCACCGTCAAGGCGATGCCCCAGTTCTGGCAGCCCTGCACGCTCGACGCAAACACCGTCGAACAACTCGACTTCCAGCTGCTCAGGGCCGACAACGACTCCCACACCATGCTCGTGGCCACGGACATGCACCTGGCCAACCGCAACTCCCCGAAAGATTACGTCCAGTTCGCCGACGGCTTCGTCAAGGAGCTGACATCGGCCTACAACTCCGCCGCACCCGGAAAGGTATACTGCCTCAACCTGGGCGACTTCTCGTGGGACGGCTACTGGTACGACAACAAGTGGGCGCTGCCCGAATGCAAGCAGAGCGTCGAGGACTTCAACTTCCAGATGTGGTCGGTGATGGGCAACCACGACAACGACCCCTATGTAGCCTCCGATTTCGGCGCCGAAGGCCCCTACCGCCAACACATGGGCCCGGTTTACTACGCCATGAACATCGGCCGGATACACTACATCATGCTCGACAACACCGAGTACCTCAACACGGGCGGCTCGCAGGGT
The DNA here is from genome assembly GCF_000435435.1 of Alistipes sp. CAG:29. NCBI lineage: Bacteria > Pseudomonadati > Bacteroidota > Bacteroidia > Bacteroidales > Rikenellaceae > Alistipes > Alistipes sp. CAG:29. The sequence goes on from NZ_FR893507.1 coordinate 70,239, forward strand.
ACGGTCGGTTCGCGCAACTACAACCGCCGCTTCGACGACCGGCAGCTGGCATGGCTCAAGGAGGAACTCACCCATGTCGACAAATCGACCCCGATCGTCGTGGGATGCCACTGCCCGCTTTACTCGTACAGCGGAAGCGGCGGCGTGAGCGTAGCGCTCCAGACCCAGGCCGACATCGACAAAATCCTGAGCTGCTTCGCCGGCTTCAGCAACGTGACTTTCCTCACGGGGCACACGCACGTGAACCGCAATATCCAGTCGCCGACCTATGCGAACGTCTACGAGCAGAATATCGCGGCGGTCTGCGGCACCTGGTGGTGGACGCAGCAGTACGGCAACAACAACGTCTGCACCGACGGTTCGCCCGCGGGTTACAAGATCTTCACGGTCGACGGAACCGACCTCAAATGGCAGTACAAAGCCACGGGGCTTCCCATCGAAAAGCAGTTCATCACCTACGACATGAACGAGGTCAAGGAGTACTGGGCCACCGACGCCACGGCACTCAAGGCCTTCGCCGCAGGCAACGACCTCCGAAACCGCGACAAGGATTATTCGACGGTGGGCGAAAATGCCGTCTACATCAACGTCTGGGCCTATGAGCCGGGCTGGACGGTTTCCGTGACGGAAAACGGAACGCCGCTCGCCGTGAAACAGGTCTGGAGCAAGAAAGACCCGCTGCACAGCATTTCGTACGACATCCCGCGCGGCGCGGCCAACAACGGCACGCTCACCTTCCCCTCGACCTCCTGCATGCATATGTTCGAGGTTACGGCCTCCTCGGCGTCTTCCACGCTGGAGATATCGGTTACCGACCGCTTCGGCAACGTCAGCACGGAGTCGATGACCCGGCCCAAGGCGCTCACGACCGACGTGACCAAATAACCCTCAAAAAACCTTAAGACAATGAAGCGTATAATGAACAAATGGTTGTGGTCGTTATTATGCGTCACGCTCCTGGGAGCCGCGGCATGCAGCGACGACGACACCGAAGGGGATTCGGGGAACCCCATCCCCCCGGCACTCTCCACCGAAAACCTGCCCGATGCAGGGCTGAAGTTCCTCTATTCGGCACTGACCCCGCATACATTTACCATGAGCGTCGACGCGCCCTGGGAGATCACCAAGACCGCAGGCTGGTTCGTCGTCACCCCGAACAAGGGCGAGGCGGGCCAGAATATCCAGGTCACCGTCACCCCGGCCCTGAACCAGGGCGAGGCGCGCGACGGCGAATTCACCATCCGCGCCAACAGCGGCAACAACCTCCATCCCTGCCTGACGGAGAAGAGCATCCCGCTTTCGCAGGACGCCTACCTGGCGGCCGGCATCGTGATAACGGGGCTCGAAGAACGCCTGCTGGCCTTCGAAGCCGAAGATACGGATCCGGTGGTCTTCACCGTCGAGGCATCCTACGACTGGACGCTCACGGTGGAGAACGAGACCTGGCTGACGGTAGCGCCCAAGAGCGGCAAGGCCGGCTCTGCGGCCCAAGTCACCATCACGCCCAAGGCCAACACCACCGACGAACGCCGCGAGTCGAAAATCACGATCACGGCCGGCGACGCCGAATTCGGCGAGAACACCGCCGAAGAGATCATCGAGCTGGTTCAGGCGCCCTACATGCCCAAGGACACGCATGCCGAGGGATACGTCTTCTTCAGCGACGACTTCCAGTGGATTCCCGACAACTGGGTGAGCCCCTACACCAAGTACGGCTGGCCGAGCGTATCGATCGACGGCACGAACGGCAACGAGTTCGCCCTTTCGACCGACGGGATGAAAGAGGCCGTAGCGGCCAAGGGCTACACCTACACGCCCTCGGTATATGCCCGTTACGAAGGCCATGTCAAGCTGGGTAAGACCGCCAACATGGGCGCCATCACGATCCCCGCACTCACGGGCATCGACGCCGGCAAGGCCGCGACGCTGCTCGTGCAGTTCGACGCAGCCGCCTATTCGTCGGCAGGCGGCACGGTGGACAACGGCGACGACCACATGGACGTCACGATCGAAGGCCCCGGCACGATCGGCGACCTGGTGGAAACCTCCGCGCTGGTCGAAGTGAAGAACGTCTGGGAGTGGACGCGCTACTCGCTGATCGTCTACGGCGCTACGAACGAAACCCGCATCACCTTCGGCAGCGAGCGCGAAGTGAAGTGCCGCCTCTACCTGGACAACATCACCGTGACGCGCGCCAAGGACGAGAACCCCGAAGCCCCGGCTCCGGAGGCACTCGTAACCCCGCTCGACAAGGAGATCGTCAATACCTCCGATGCGAGCCTCTTCGATGCCAACAAGATGGTGGTCGCCGAAGGCGGCACGCTGATCTGCTCGGTGCGCGTCAACAAGGCCTGGACGGCGGAGACCGACTGCGACTGGCTGACGATCACCACCGTACGCTGCGGCGACGCAGATCCGTCGACGGTAACGGGCGCCAACAACGGCGCATCGCTCTCGAACGGTGTGGCGACCGTCAAGGCCACGGGGCTGCCCTACGTCACCACCAAGGTCGAAGTAGGCAGGAACTCCGGAGGCGAAAGCCGCACGGGCCATATCATCATCAAGTCGGAAGGCGCAGAGATCGAGAAGGTTGCTGTCACGCAGGCTTCCGGGGCACAGATCACCATCGAAGGGCTGACGGACAATACGCTGGAGCTCAGCGACAACCCCACAGAATCGGGTGCCGAGGTGAAATTCACGGTCAACGCCCCCTATCCCTGGACGATCGCCCCATCGGGCGCTGCGGCATGGTACGAGGTGAGCCCCGGGCAGGGTGCCGCCAACACCGACGTGGAGGTAACGGTCAAGGCGCTTGAGCAGAACCTCTCGTTCCGCCGCTTCGGCGAGTTTACGATCACGGCGGCCGAGGGCGATGCAACCCTTACCGAGAAGATCGCGCTTTCGCAGCAGCCCGTATCGCCCGGAACGGTGAAATGGGACTTGGCGTCTCCCGTACAATGGTCGTTCTCGGAAGAGGATATGGGCAACTACGCCCAGGACTTCAAGGGCGGGCCCGACAGCCCGTACAACACGGTGCTGGCCCAATCGGGGCCGGGGTACCTCTCCTATACGCACACGGCACCGAGCGATCCCGACAAGAAATGCGAACGCATCGTCGGCAGTACGGGCCATCCGTACATCACGGGCGGCTGGCCGGGCGACTACTGGACGTTCGCCGTCCCGGTGACGAACCTCGACGCAGGCACCAAAGTCCGCTTCACGGCGATCACCCGCACCTCGGCCACCGGCCACAAATTCTGGCGGATGGAGTACAACGACGGCGGCACCTGGAAACCCGCCGCGGCATTACAAACGACCACGGAAACGGGGGAAGAGGTCTCCTACACCCACGCCATGAAAGCCGACAGGACGACCTACATCACGGTCGACGTGACGGTCACCTATGCCAATGCGATCTCCGGCGGCAACATCGAATTCCGGTTCGTCTGCGCAGCCAACTGGCAGGCCAACGGCAAGGGCGCACTCACCAAGCCCAACGGCGAAACGATACGCTGGGGCGGAGCCGGAACGGCCGACAGCCCGAGAATACAGATCGTACCCTAAACCGACCTTGACGGCTGCGGCCGCCCGCAGGACGACCGCAGCCGTTCGACAAAAAAAACCGAATTAAAAAATCAACAATATGAAGCTTAAAACATACATACGGAATGCTTTGGCAACCGCGGTAATGTTGCTGGTCGCTTCGGCCGCCTGGGCCCAAAGCCGCAACATCACGGGCATCGTGTTCGACACGGACGGCAAAAGCCCGCTCGTCGGGGCCACCGTCATCCTGAAGGGGACTGCGACAGGCACGATTTCGAACGCAGACGGAACCTATACGATCCATGTGGGCAGCGACAACGACGTGCTGGTCTTCCAGTCGCTGGGTTATGACCCGCAGGAGGTCACGGTCGGAAGCCGCACCACGATCAACGTCACGCTGAAAGAATCGGCGCAGAAGATCGACGAAGTGGTCGTCACGGCACTCGGCCTGACCCGCTCGGAGAAATCGGTCGGCTATGCCGTTTCGAAAGTCTCGGGCGACGAACTCACCAAATCCATATCGAGCAACTGGGTGACGGGGCTCAACGGCAAGGTCGCCGGTATGTCGATGTCCTCGGCGGGCACCGGCCCCGGCGGTACGGTACGTGTGACGCTGCGCGGCGACACGTCGCTCAACTACGGCGCCAACGAAGCGCTGTTCGTCATCGACGGTATCCCGATGAGCAACGGCACGGTAGCCTCCGGTTCGGGCGCCAACTATGCCAACAGCAACGCCCCGGTGGACTTCGGTAACCCGATCTCCGACCTCAACCCCGACGACATCGAGAACGTCTCCGTCCTCAAGGGCCCCGCCGCAGCCGCGCTTTACGGTTCGATGGGCCAGAACGGCGTGGTGCTCATCACCACCAAGTCGGGCCGCGAACAGCGTGGTATCGGCGTTACATACAACGGTTCGGTGACCTTCGAGACCGCAGGCTTCTGGCCCGAATTCCAGGAGGAATACGGCCCCTCGGCCGTCACCACGTCGCTCACCAACCGCGTCGCATCGGCATGGGGCCTTCCCGGCACGATGACCTACGACGGGCAGCCCGTCCGCCAGCAGATCTCGCGCTACACGTACGGCGAGCATTTCGACTCCAGCAAGCTGCGCTATCTCTACATGTCGAAGAACTGGGAAACCGGAGAGTTCACCCCCCTGCCGTGGGTATACGCCGACGACTGGTTCACCGGCCTCTTCGAAACGGGCGTTACGTGGAGCAACTCGGTGACCATCGACGGTTCGACGGGCAAGGGTACGAGCACGCGCTTCTCATTCACCGACCTGCGCAACGACTGGATCACGCCCAACTCGGGCTACGAACAGCAGACCTTCGCACTGGCCCTGAACCAGAAGATCAGCAAGGCCATCAAACTGGCGGCAAAGGTCAACTACATCCGCAAGAACAGCGACAACATGCCCATGTCGGGTTACAGCCAGGGTTCGCCCATGTACGGCCTGATCTGGGGCTACAACACCAACCCCATCTCGGCTTACCGCGACGAGTACATGCAGGGCCGTTATACCTATGCCAACTACCTGGCAGGCAGCGGCGAAGACAAATACAACACCACTTCGGGGCTTATCTACAACAGCCTCGAGGGCCACAACCCCTACCGCACGCTGTACGAGGAGCTGAACAAACTGGATCGTGACCGTTTCTTCGGCAACGTGAGCATCGACTTCACGATCCTGCCCGAGCTGACCTTCACGCTGCGCGGCGGCTTCGACGCCAATATCGAATGGCGCTCGCAGCAGAAACCCTTCATGTCGCTCGACAACCGCTACGGCATGTACCGCGAGAAGACCATCCGCCGCTACGACTACAACTCGGACTTCCTGCTCAAGTACAACAAGCTGTGGGATCGCTTCGGCGTCACGGCGGCATTCGGCGGCAGCGTCCTGCGCAACAAATACTACTCGACCACCATCACCGCCTCGCAGCTGAGCAGCGAAGGCCCCGGCATGTATTCGTTCGCCAACGCCGCGGTAGCCCTCGACACGTCGCCCTACCGCAGCAACCGGCAGACCAACAGCCTTTACGGCTTTGTCAACCTGTCGTGGGACGACACCTACTTCCTCGACGTCACGGCCCGCAACGACTGGTCGTCGACGCTGGCTCCCTCCAACTGGAGCTATTTCTACCCGTCGGTATCGGCCAGTATCCTGCTCGACAAGGCGTTCAAGATCAACTCCCCTCATGTCAACATGATCAAGCTGCGCGGTTCTTGGGCACAGGTGGGTAACGACACTTCGGTCTTCTCGCTCTACGACGACTACTCGACCACGGACTATCCGGGCGGCGTCACGCTGCCTACGGCCAGCAACTACCCGTACATCCTCCCGGAAAAGACCAGCAGCTGGGAAGTCGGCCTGGAAACCAAGTTCCTGGGCAACCGGCTCAATGTCGACGTGGCGCTCTACAAGACCAGCACCCGCAACCAGATCATCAGCGCCGAAACGAGCGCCGAAACCGGCAGTACGTCCCGCAAGATGAACGCCGGCCTGATTACCAACAAGGGTGTCGAGGTCACGTTCCGCATGGTTCCCGTCCGCACGAAGGACATCAACTGGGAGATCAACGGCAACTGGTCGCTCAACAAGAACAAACTCAACGAGCTGCAGAACGGATGGGATCCCGCAACGCCGTTGCAGACCTCGACCTCGACGACCATCGGCAGCCGTATATTCGTCTACTCGTACGTGGGTAAGTCCATGCACCAGCTCTATTCGGCCAGCCACTACGAGTACGCGCCGGAGGGTTCGACCTACACGGACGAAAACGGTAACCAGGTCGACTGCTCGGGCATGCAGATCATCAACGCCAAGACCGGCTACCCGCTGCTGACCAAGGAGACCGACTCCAAGAAGTTCGAGCACCTGGGCAGCGTAATCCCCGACTGGAAGGCAGGCTTCGGCACGACGTTCCGCTACAAGAACCTCTCGCTGAGCGCGCAGTTCACGGCGCAGGTCGGCGGCGTGGCCTACTCGGTGACCAACTTCGCACTCTCGTACCAGGGCAAACTGAAGAACTCGCTCGCCGGACGTGACGACGGCCTGGTTCTGCAGGGCGTCAACGCCGTGGACAACGGCGACGGCACGGTTTCCTACCAGAAGAACACCGCCGTCACGGAGAACATCTACACCTACTACCAGTCCTACAAATGGGTGCGCGACAACGGCCGTGAAAACACGTTCAGCACCGACTTCCTCAAGTTCAAGGAGCTGCGCATCGACTACCAGCTGCCGAAGCACCTGATGGCCAAGACCCGTTTCCTGCAGGGCGCGTCGATCGGGTTCTTCGCCACCAACCTCTTCTGCATCACCGACTGGCCGCAGTTCGACCCCGAGGCGGCAGGTCTGGTCAACGGTACGAACATTTACCCCGGTATCGAAACCGTCACCTTCCCGATGACGCGTACCTACGGTATCAACATCAAACTTCAGTTCTAAAACTGCGAACGCCATGAAATACGCAAAATATATCCTGATACTCGCGCTGCTCGCCGCATCGGGCGCATGTACGAACGATTTCGAGGATTACAACACCAATCCGAACAAACAATCGGAAGGGTCGGTAGCCCCCATCGCGCTGCTCGAACCGCTGATTTACAGCTCTACGAACAGCTATTCGTCCTACATGCTGAGCATCGCCAACGAGATTTCGCAGGTCACCGTGGCCAAGTCGACACCGCGCCGCGAACACTGCTACAACCTTGCCGACGGCAATTTCAAGGCCATCTGGAACCTCGGGTACAAATGGGCCGGCAATGCCAAGCACATGTACGACCTGGCCGTGGCGCAGAACCAGCCCAACTTCCAGGCCATCGGCCTGACGCTGAAGGTCTATAACATGTCGATCCTCACCGACATGTTCGGTTCGATCGCCTACCGCGAGGCGCTCAAGGGCGGCGAGGGCATCAACACCCCGCATATCGACTCGCAGCAGGAGGTCTATACGGCCATGCTGGAGGAACTCGAGCTGGCCAACTCGCTCTACAACGCCAGCCTGGGGCTGGACGACCCCACCAAGGACGGCATCTACGGCGGCGACATCGCCAAGTGGCAGAAATTCACCAACACGCTGCGCCTGCGTCTGCTGATGCGCGTGAGCGGCCGTAACAACGCCTTCACCCCCACGGTCGGCGAGCAGATCAACCAGATCATCTCCAACCCGGGCAAATACCCCGTCTTCGAGTCGAACGACGACAACGCCACCGTGAAGTTCTCCGGCAGCGCGGAGTATTACAAGACCTATTTCAACTCCAGTTCGTTCCCCGACGACAAGAGCCTGTCGAGCGACCACCACATCGCCGCACAGCTGCTCGACCTGCTCTACGACGCTTCGGACGGCTTCGTCGACCCGCGCCTGCGCATCTGGATCAAGCCCCGCTACATCCAGTATCCCAGTGCGACCGAGCCCGATGTGATCCGCGAAATGATCGGCGCCGTCTCGGGCTGTACGATCAACTACAACGGCATCACCTCCATCAGCGAACGCGAACCCTACCTGCATTACGAAACGCTGGTGGGCGACACGCGCCCCAACCACATGCTCGACTACGACGAGCTGCTCTTCATCAAGGCCGAAGCAGCGATGAACGGCTGGATATCGGGCTCCGCCAAGGAGTATTACGAAGCGGCGATCACCGCGTCGTGCCAGAAATGGGGCGAATACGGCATTTACGCTTCCTACCCCGAACTCAACGCGTCGAACAAGATCGAACTCAAGACCGTAGCCATCACGCAGAAGAACATCGCCGCACTGCTGGCGAGCGACCAGGTAAAATGGAACAATACCCAGCAGCGCCTCGCCGAGCAGAAATGGCTCTCGCTGTTCTGGGTCATCGGCTTCCAGATGTACCACGAAATGCGCCGTACGGGGTATCCCGAGTGCAAGACCGGTATGGGAACGATCGAGCTGAACGCCACGGGCGGAAAGTTCATCGCCCGCTATCCCTATCCGTCGATCGCGATCGCCAACAACCGTGCGAACTATACGGCCGCATTCGAGGCACAGGGCGGTACCATCAACGACAACACCATGGTCTTCCCGATATGGTGGAGCGGCCAGGCCGTCGCCAAGGATGCCGGGCAGCCGTGGGAACACTCGTTCCGCAAGAATGTCATCGCCGAAGAGAACCTATAATCTAAAAACGAACGCACTATGAACGCGAAAAACATAATCCGCAACATGAGGGGCCTGGCCATGTCGGCGCTGCTCCTGATCCCGGCGGCCTTCGTCTCGTGCAGCGACGACGACACGGAGGGCGGCAGCCCCTACTTCCGGCTGGAGAATACCGTCGTATCGAGCAAGCTGGTGACCGCCTCCTCCGACCTGGGTTTCGACGCCGAGGCCATCATCGGCGACGCCACGCTCGAACTGATCCGTTACGACATCCGTTCGAACTGCAACTGGAGTGTCGAATGCAACTCCACGGACGGAGACTGGATCAAATTCTACCCCAAGACAGGCCAGGGCGACGGCAAGGTACGCTTCTGCCTGGAGGACAACGATGCCAACACCCCGCGTTCGGCGACGGTCGTATTCCGCTATGCGGACGGCAGGCAGACCGAAACGACCCTCGTCGTCAACCAGAGCGCCAACGAACCTTACATCAGGTTCGTCGTCAACAACATCGAGACGAACGAGATCGTAGCGGGACGTTATGCCGCCCATTACGACATCAAGGTCGCGTCGAACGTGACGCCGTTCTACGAACCCGAAAAAGCCGAATGGGCAACCTTCACCGAGACGGGCAACGGGACTTTCACGCTCGACATCGAGGAGTATCCCGAGCAGCCGGCATCCCTGAGCCGTGATTTCAGCATCGCCTTCAAGGGCAGCGGCCAGTACAAGGACATCAAAGCCGACCTGAACATCCTGCAGGACATCACGCCGCAGATCGAGATTACGAGCGAGGACATCGGCGACGACCTGGCACTGCCCCCGTTCCCGGCCTACCAGCCCAATGCATTCACCTTCAAGGTGAAATCCAACTGGGACTGGACGATTTCGGTTGCCGAGAACGCATGGATCGAGGTCACGCCCTCGGCCGGCGAAGCGGACAAGGAGTATGTCATGACGGTGAAAGCGACCAGCAACCTTTCGCTCGACGAACGCTCCGCTTCGTTCTCGATCATCTCGGACGAGGTGCTCGGCACCAAAGCCGTCAAGGAGATCTTCGTGACACAGGAAAGCCTGGCGGAAGGCGGGCCGCTGGAAGGTCTGGACGCTCCGGTAAAGTGGTTCTTCAACGGTGCCTCGGGCACGGACTACACGGTTCCGAAAGAGCAGTTCGAGCAGAACAACAAGCTCATGGCCTCATCGGGCGTAGGTTATATCTCCTACTTCCACACCTTCAACTCCGACGGCAGCCTGCACCCCAACAGCACGCGCATGATCGGCGGCACGGGACAACCCTACGTCACGGGAGCATGGAAGGGCGACTACTGGTTATTCGAAGTTCCGGTCAAGAACTTCAAGTCGGGAACGAAGGTTCGTTTTACGGGTCTCACACGTATCTCCGGCACCGGACAGAAGTACTGGAGCCTGCAATATATGGACGGTACGAGCTGGAAACCGGCGACCGACACGCAGACCGCAACCGTCAACGGGGAACAGATCACCTACACGCATCTGGTACCGACGGCCAACATGCAGATCGACGAGACAATGACCTTCGCACGCGGTATCAGCGACGGCAGCGTCAAGATCCGGTTCTATTGCGAAGCCAATACCACGGGCGGTACGGAACCCAACGGCGGTACGATCCGCTGGGCAAGCTCCGCCGATAACGGGTACAACGACAGTCCGGTCATTCAGGTTGTCGAATAACACCGTTCGATCCCCATACCGAAGAGGGAGGCCTGAAGGCCTCCCTCTTCTTTTATTCCGCCCCGGGTGGCAACGGCGATGGCGGTGGTACAGGCCTCCGAAGGCCGGGCCCGCCGGGCCCGAGGCACATGCCTTTCCGTCCAAGCCGTGAATGGCGCCCCGGAGCATATCAGGCGGCGGAGAGGGACGCACGGGCGCCGACACGGACACACAACTCGCGGGCACACGAGTTCAAGACGCACAGCACACGGTTCACGGAGCACGGTTCCCAGAGCACAGGACACGGATCATAGGTCATGACACACGGACGCAACTGATAACCGCTACGCACCGCCGGAAACGCCGCAAAAAAGGGAGCCTATGAAAGGCTCCCTTTAATATCTGTACCAAAGTCGTCAGTTGATGTTCCGCCGGTCGGGTTCGTGGTCGGGGGAAGCGGCTTCCATGTCGATCTGCAACTTGACCATGTTGATGGCTGTCGCAGCCGCTTCATCGCCCTTGTTGCCGTGGCGGCCGCCGCAGCGGTCGAGCGCCTGCTGCATGTCGTTGACGGTCAGCACACCGAATGCGATCGGCATGTTCCACTGGATCTGCAGCTGGGTGATACCCTGCGTCACGCCCTGGCAAATGAAATCGAAATGGCGCGTATCGCCCTGGATGACACACCCGAGCGCGATCACCGCGTCGACATCGGTATATTCGGCGAAAAACTGTGCGCCGAGCGCCAGTTCGAACGTCCCGGGGACATATTTGATCTGGATGTTCAGGTCGGGGCATCCGGCGGCACGCAACGTGCGCACGGCGCCTTCGAGAAGGGCTTCGGTGACCTCGCGGTTCCACTCGGCCACGACGATGCCGAACCGCATCTCGGCGGCCGAAGGCAGGGGTGAATCGAATTGGGAAAGGTTATGCTTCTTGGTCGCCATAGTCTCCGGTTATTTTATGCTGCCGAGAAGTTTCTCCGCGTCGCGTGCGTCCATCGACGCCGGGTACGAAGTCAGTATCTGCTCGTAGTATGCGGCCGCTTTCGCGCCGTTGCCCTGGGCCTGCTCGGCCAGGCCGGCTTTGCGGAGGTACATCGGAGCGGTGAGGTTGTTGTCGGCAGCCGCTACGGCTTTGTCGTAGAATTTCACAGCCTTGGCATAGTCCTTCTGCTCGACGGCGATGTCACCCTGCAACCCGTAGTTCTGGGCGTTGATCAATGCGCCCGGGATACCCTTTACGGGCGAATACCTGGCCAGGAATTTGGCGGCATTCTCCAGGTCGCCGGCCTTCAGGTAACAGATGCCGGCGTAGTGTTTGGCAAGGTTGCCCGAAGGGGTCGAGCCGTACTTCTCGATCACCTCGAGGAATCCGGCGCCGTTGGCATCGCCTTCGAGTGCCAGCGCATAGTCCGCATTCTGATCCTCGAAACGGTACTGCGCCTCGGCGATCATTTCGGCGGCCTTCTCGGCACGCGGCGACACGATCAGTGCGCGGTAGCCGAAAACGAGGGCTGCGAGCACCAGCAATCCGAGGAAAACATACGACAACATACGGCCGTTCTTCTCGAAGAAAAACTCAGTTTTGTTCATTGCTTCGCCAAGGGTTTCCTGCTCGGCGACATGCTGTTTTGCCATAAAAATCTATCTTGTTTAGTTTATAATTCCGTACGTTAGGCAGCAAAGATACAAAACTATTCACAATGTACAATGCCGCATCCCGATTTTTTGCAACTCGGGATACATGCGACGGGCGCAATGCCCAAATAAATTTGGCATTGCGCTCGGCTTGCACTATCTTTACAGAACACAGGCGGCGCCTTGGCAATGCCCAAATAAATTTGGCATTGCGCTCGGCTTGCACTATCTTTGAACCATGTATCTGAAGAAAATATCGCTGCTCAACTTCAAGAATATCGCACAGGAGGAACTCGCCCTGTGCCCCGGCATCAACTGCCTGGTGGGCGACAACGGGGCGGGCAAGACCAATGTCATCGACGCGGTCTATTACCTCTCGATGTGCAAGTCGTCGCTGACGATGACCGACGGGCAGAGCGTCCGCCACGGCGCGGATTTCTTCCTCGCCGAAGGACAGTACCTCACCGATGCGGGCAAGACGGAGAGCGTCGTGTGCTCGTTCTCGCGCAAGGGCGGCAAGGTGCTCAAACGCAACGGAAAGGAGTACGAACGGCTGTCGGATCACGTGGGGCTGATTCCAGCCGTGATCGTGTCGCCGGCCGACAGTGCGCTCATCAGCGACGCCGCGGACGAACGCCGCCGCTACCTCAACGGCTTCATCTCGCAGCTCGACCGCACCTACCTGGCCGCCGTAATGCGTTACAACGGCGTGCTGGCCGAACGCAACCGCCTGCTCAAGAACATGCCCGACGAAACGATGCTCCGCATTTACGACCTGCAACTCGTCGAGCAGGGCAACCGAATACACGCCCTGCGGCGGGAGTTCACGCAACGGCTGCAACCCGTCGTCGCGGACTATTACCGCACCCTCTCGGGCGACCGCGAGCAGGTCGAACTGCACTACAAGTCGGAGCTGAACGACCGGCCGTTCGACGAACTGCTCCTCGCGGCACGGCAGAAAGACCTCGCCAACGAATTCACCACGGCAGGCATCCACCGCGACGACCTGGTGCTGAAAATCGGCGGCTACCCCCTGCGCAAATACGGGTCGCAGGGACAGCAGAAATCGTTCCTGATAGCCCTCAAACTGGCGCAATACACCATCGTCGCCCGGGAAAAGGGCGAAAAACCGATCCTGCTGCTGGACGACCTCTTCGACAAGCTCGACGCCGGGCGCGTGGAGCAGTTGATCCGCCTCGTGTCCGAAGATTCGTTCGGGCAGATCTTGATCACCGACTGCAACCCCACACGGCTGCGTACGATCCTCGACAAGGCGGGCGGCGAATATGCGCTTTTCACGGTCGGGAACGGGGCGGTGACGCAGGGGAATGCAACGGCAACGGCTGCCGCGGCAGACCCGGACAAAGGATCGGCCGGAAGCCGGCCCGGGAATGCGGTAACGGACGGGGCTGCGGAACCGATGGAGGAAAAAACACCGGGACAGACCGGGACTGCGGCCGCGGATCGGACAGAAGGGCAAGCCGGGGAATCGCCGGCGGGAGAACCCGCGCGGCGGCCTTCGGAACCAGTCCCGGCACCGGAGCCTGCCGAAGAACCAGCAGCAGAACCCGACGGCAACGGGGCACGCCCCGGGGATGCAGCATCGGAAGGAGGACGGCCATGAGACGGACGAAGACCATGCTGATGGGCGACCTGCTGGAGGAGTTTTTCAAACGCCCCTATGTTGCGGCGAAAGTCGCCGAAGGGAAACTGCCCGACACCTGGCGCGAGATCGTGGGCGACCGCGCCGCGGAGATTACGACCGAGCTGAAAATCGAAAACCACATCCTCTATGCCCGCATCCAGTCGAGCGTGCTCCGCTCGGAGCTCTTCTACCAGCGCGAGGCGCTCAAGGAGGAGATCAACCGCCGCTCGGGCGTGCGGCTGGTCAATGCCGTGATTATCAGGTAAAACACACAGCCGACACCCCGGAATCAGCACAAGAAAAAGGTGCAGGACAATCCTGCACCTTTTTCTTTTCTACTTCGGGGGAAGCCCGCAGCCTCGCTCCCGATTACTGGATGATCGCGGCACGATTGGCGGCCTGAACCTTCTTGAACGGATCGGGCGAGTTGCCCTTGCCCTCGTAATTCAGCTGCTTGGGGTTGACGCCCTTCGATACGAGGAAGTCGAATACCCGCTTGGCACGGTGCTCGGCGACGCGCTTGTTCCCGGCTTTGGTTCCCGTCTGCTGGTCGGCATGGCCTACGATCTGATAAACCATATCCTGCGGGCCGTTCTTGATCTTCTCGGCCACCAGCTCGAGGCGGGTCTTCTCCTGCGGCGTGAGCCACGACATGCTGTAATCGAAGAGGATGATCGAAGTATCCGCTGCAACCTGCTCCTCGGCGGCAACCACCGTAGCGGCTGCGGCGGCAGTAGCTGCCGCAGCTGCGGCATCGGCCGTGGCGGCGAGCTCGGCCTGCGAGGCGGCAAGCTGCTGTGCCAGCTGGGCATTCTCGACCTCCATGGCGGCGGCAGCGGCCATGCTGGCGGCTACGGCGTCCTGGAAAGCCTGGATGTCCGCAACGGTATAGCCCGCAACACCGCGCTGCCAGCCGCGCTTGTTAAAGCGGTAGGTGAAGCCTGCCGTAGCGCTGAAACCGAACAGGTAAGAGCCGTCCATCGCAACGGGGCTGACCCGCGAAGGCGCTATCAGCCCTTTGAGTTCGATATTGAAATCGAACGACGGCGAAATGCGGAACTTGTTGAGCCAGCCCAAAGTGAACGCGAACGACTGGTGCGTACCCGAACCGTTGTTCTCGTGGCTTTTGTCGGTAAAGTTCGAGGCCATATATCCGAAACCGGCGAACGGCACGGCATAGTAGGCTCGGTCTTCACGGTAACCTCCTGCCCAGTTGGAGAAGTTGAGCATGAAATCGGCATGCACGAACAAATAGGGCCATTTCGCCTTGCCCAGCACATCGTCGAAATTGGCGAACCGGCCGCCCTGCAACTGAAGGCGCATACCGGTCACCGGATGGAACCATTTGGTAAGGCCGAAGTTGGCCTCGAAATTAATACGGTCGCCGAAACTCCCCTGGTTGGTACCGTTGGAAAGGGCCGTACCGGCACCGCCCCCAAGCGTAATTTCCCAGTTATCCCAGAAACCGTTCGACACGAAACCGGCGAAGCTCGGTTTTTTGGGCGTGTCCTGCGCCCATACAGACGTAGCCAATGCCACGGCTGCCAACAATAGAATAAGTTTTTTCATGGTCAATAATATTTAATCCCAATAATAAAGTTTCTCTTTTCCCGAAACCGTTAATTGACAGGTCATAGCACAAAAACAGCGCCGAACCCGCACAAAAAAGGCTGGAAACGTGTATTTCCAGCCTTTTAAGCTCAGGATTAAATCTTTACAGAATCAACCGCACTTCGAATAACCGCACGACATGCACGTAAGACAGCCATTCTGGTAGGCCATATTCTCCTGTCCGCAGCTCGGGCACTTGCCTTTCGACTTGGTGCCGTCGACGATATACTGCTTCAGGGCGCGGCAGACGCCCGTCTTCCACGTGTTGATCGACTCGCTGTTCAGGTGGAGCGATTCGATCAGCGAGACAGTCTTCTCGATCGGCATACCGTGGCGCAAGACACCCGAGATCAGTTTGGCATAGTTCCAGAACTCCTCGTCGAACAGACGCGAGATACCGCCGATGGTATTCGTATAGCCGTAGCGGTCAGTATACTGGAAGTCGTAACGCTTGGTGCCGTCCTCCTCGCGTACCTTTATAATATAGCCCTTGTCGATCTTGCGGGGGATATACATGGCATCCTCCTCGATCTTACCGGTGAAGACCTCGTAGGGGCGACCGTCCTGCAGGCCCACGAAGGCGATCCAGTCCTCGGTGCCGTTCTTGAAACGCACGATGTCGGCCGGGATCGACTTGGGACGCTTGGGCACCTGTCCGGGATGCTCCTCGCACTTCGGCTTCTTTTTGGAGCCCTTTTCGAGCAGCACACCGTCGCGGCAGCCATCGCGGTAAACCGTGACGCCCTTGCAGCCGCATTCCCAGGCCGTGCGGTAAACCTGCGCTACGAGCCCCTCCGAAACATTGTTCGGCAAGTTGACGGTCACCGAGATCGAGTGGTCGACCCATTTCTGGATCGCACCCTGCATCTTGACCTTGGCCACCCAGTCGATGTCGTTGGCCGTAGCCCCGTGGTAGGGCGAAGCGGCCACCCACTCTCCGAGCTCCTCGTCGGAGATCGTCGCGAGCTTCGACGTGTCGTATCCGTTCGCCTCGAGCCACTTCACGAAGTTGTGGTGGTAGACGTTGTATTCCTGGAACTTTTCGCCCGTTTCATCCTCATAGTCCACATGCGTGTCCTTGTCGGAGGGGTTGATCTTGCGGCGGCGTTTGTAGACCGTGCGGAACACCGGCTCGATGCCCGACGTGGTCTGCGACATGAGCGACGTGGTACCCGTGGGGGCGATGGTCAGCATGGCGATGTTGCGGCGGCCGACCTTCTCCATCTCGGCGTAGAGTTCCGGGTCGGCCTCGCGGATGCGGGCGATCATCGGATTGTCCTTCTCCTTGGCTGCGTCGTAGACCGGGAAGGCACCGCGCTCGGCGGCCATCTTCACCGAAGCCCGGTAAGCCTCGACGGCCAGCGTCTTCTGCACCTCGACGGCGAATGCGATCGCCTCCTCGGAACCGTATACCAGTCCCAGTGCGGCGAGCATGTCGCCTTCGGCCGTGATGCCGAGGCCCGTACGGCGGCCCTTCTGCGCCATGCCGAGGATCTTCTTCCACAGCTCCAGCTCCACGCGGCGCACGTCCTCGTCCTCGGGGTCGGCGGCGATCTTCCCGATGATCTGCTCGACTTTTTCCAGTTCGAGGTCGATGATGTCGTCCATCATGCGCATGGCCATGGCCACGTGCGACCGGAACTTGTCGAAATTGAACTTCGCATCCTTCTTGAACGGGTTGTCCACATAGCTCAGCAGATTGAGCGCCAGCAGGCGGCACGAATCGTAGGGGCAGAGCGGGATTTCACCGCAGGGGTTGGTCGAAACCGTCACAAAGCCCTCGTCGGCATAGCAGTCGGGCACGCTTTCGCGGATGATCGTATCCCAGAACAGCACGCCCGGCTCGGCCGACTTCCAGGCATTGTGGATGATCTTGTCCCAGAGCTTCCGGGCGTCGATATCCTGCTCGTATCGGGGGTTGTCCGAATTGATCGGGAATTGCTGGTGGTATTTCTTGCCGGCGATGACGGCACGCATGAACTCGTCGTCGATCTTGATCGAAACGTTAGCGCCCGTGACCTTGCCCGTGTCGACCTTGGCGTCGATAAAACGCTCGGCATCGGGGTGCTTGATCGACAGCGAGAGCATCAGCGCACCGCGGCGGCCGTCCTGCGCCACCTCGCGCGTCGAGTTGGAATAGCGCTCCATGAAAGGCACGATACCCGTCGACGTGAGCGCCGAGTTGAGCACCGGGCTGCCCGTGGGACGGATGTGCGAGAGGTCATGCCCCACGCCCCCGCGGCGTTTCATCAGTTGCACCTGCTCCTCGTCCATGCGGAAGATGCCGCCGTAGGAGTCGGCCGGATGCTTGTGCCCGATCACGAAACAGTTCGAGAGCGAGGCCACCTGGAAATTGTTGCCGATACCCGTCATCGGGCCACCCTGGGGAATCACATACCGGAAATGATCCAGCAGGCCGAAGACCTCCTCGCGCGACATCGGATTGGGATACTTGCGCTCGATGCGCTCGATCTCGGCTGCGATACGCTCGTGCATCTGTCGGGGTGACGTTTCATAGATATTGCCGAAAGAGTCTTTCAGGGCATATTTGCTGACCCATACCGTCGCGGCAAGGTCGTCCCCGTCGAAATACTTTTTCGACTCGGCAACCGCATCGTTGTAATCGACTTTCTGCGGCGCTTCGGGTTTTACGGCTTTAGACATAACTGTTATTGCTTTTATTTCAGATTTTTAGCGTCGATCCGGGCGAAACCCGGTTCTACAAAATTCATTCTTTTCTATGGAATAACCCAATGCACGGCACCAAACTTATCCACAAATTATTTACAAAAAGGCAAAACATGCGCCCCACATTTATGGGGCGCACATTTGCTGCGGACGGGATGTCCGGCAACGGCTATTTCGCCGCGACGGCGTCGATCTCGACCAGCGCCCCCATCGGGAGTGCGGCGACCTGGTAGCATACGCGCGCGGGCATTCCCGAGGTGAAGAACCCGGCGTAAACGGCATTCATCGCGGCAAAGTCGCCGATGTCCTGCAACAGGACGGTCGTCTTGGCCACGTCGCCGAGCGTATAGCCGGCCTCTTCGAGGATATGGCGCAGGTTGGTGAGCGACTGCCGCGTCTGGGCCTCGATGCCTTCGGCCATCTTTTGGGTCGCGCCGTCGATGGGGAGCTGTCCCGAAACATAGAGCGCTCCGCCGGCCTCCACGGCCTGCGAATAAGGGCCCACGGCCTTGGGGGCGTGGGGCGATGCGATAATCTTCTTCATAGCGGGGTGTTTTTCAAATTCCACACAAAGATAAGATATATTCCGTATATTTGCACAACACATTTAAGAATATGCTATGAAGATTTTGCTGAGAATCGCAGTTATCGCAGCCGTAGCGGCACTCGCCGCGGGTTGCTGCAAATGCCGTTCCTACCAGAAGAAAAACCGCCGGCCGCTCATCGGCACCGAATGGCAGCTCATACAGTTGGACGGCAGGGCCGTCAAACCCGAAGAGGGCAAGTTCTATGTAATGTTCCTCGCCGAAGAGAACCGCTTTGCGGGGGTCGGGGCCTGCAACCGCCTGATGGGCAAATACGAAACCACCGACAAGGGCGCGCTCAGGATCGGGCCGATCGCCTCGACGATGATGGCCTGCCCGGGCATGGAACAGGAGGACGCCTTCACCAAGGCGCTCGAAGCCACCACGCACTACGATATGGACGGGCCGATGCTGCTGCTGCTCGGCGACGGCGAGCTGAAAGCCGTATTCCAGGCCAAACCCTGAAACAGCGGTCGGAGAAAATCGGAAACAGGGGCCGGTTCAAATGAACCGGCCCCTGCCGTAACAAGATGCATCCGCCGCCTATTTCAGGTGCGGGTTCAGGCCGCGCCACTTTTCGACGGGCGGGATGATCCCCATCGAGATCACCTCGTCGCGCAGTTTGCAGAGGTGCCCGTAGCTGTCGGCAAGAGCCTTGTTCTCCTCGGCCGTACCCTGCACGTTTTTGTAGCTGATACCGTCCTTCGTGATTTCGGTCTCCATCGCCATCAGGATATGCTTGAACCGGTCGTTGTGTACGAACACGCCGGCCGGATAGCCGAACGGCCTGCCGCCCATCGCCGCGGCAATCATGCAGATCGACAGGTAGGCCGGGCTCTGGAACGACGAACGTCCGCGCAGGTCGATGATGTGCTTGCCGCCCTGGATCACCCGCTGTTGCAGGTCGTGCCAGTCGCCTTCGGGCATCTCGCGGCCGATCAGCTCCGACAGGGGGCGTCCGGCAACGAGCGTCGTCGAAGCGAAGACCGCCATCTGCTCGCCGTGGCCGCCGTAGGTGCGGCAGTTGCGGATCTCGTCGGGCGAAATCCTGAAATATTTGGCCAGTTCGCTCCGCAGGCGCGTGGAGTCCAGCGCCGCGAGGGTCGAAAGCTGCGACGGGCGGATACCCGCATAGATGAGCGTCACCAGCCCCGTGATGTCGGCCGGGTTGAAGACCACAACGACGTGTTTCACGTCGGGGCAGTAAGCCTTGATGTCCTTGCCGAACTGTGCGGCGATCTCGGCATTGCCCTTGAGCAGGTCTTCGCGCGTCATGCCGGCCTTGCGGGCCGCGCCGCCCGACGAAACGACATAGGCCGCTCCCGAGAGCGCCTCCTTGACATCGCTCGTCCAGGTGATGTTCACCCCTTCGAACGCACAGTGGTAAAGCTCCTCGGCCACGCCCTCGAGCGCCGGAGCATAGGGATCGTAAAGGCAGATGTTGGGCGTAAGGCGCATCATCAGCGCCGTCTGGGCCATGTTCGAGCCGATCATGCCGGCCGCGCCCACGATCGTGAGCTTGTCGTTTGTCAGAAATTCCATATGAGAAATATTTTACATTGGTACAATCCTGTACCCGGGTCTTGCTTGCAAAAAAACGGGCGACAGTTCCGGCCGTATTCCGGCATATGTCGTGCCGCAACCGGGGATCCGCCCCACAGTGCGCCCCGGCCGCAGGTCATTCGACCTCGCGGCGGTTCAGCAGGGCGTGCGTGATGGTCAGCTCGTCGACATATTCCAGTTCGTCACCGAAGCCGATGCCGCGGGCAATGGAGGTGACTTTCAATTCCGGGAACTGCCGGAGGCGGTTCATCAGGTAGAAGAGCGTGGTTTCGCCCTCGACCGAGGTGGAGATGGCGAGGATCACCTCCTTCACGCCGCCGCGGGCGATGCGTTCGGTCAGCAGGTCGATCTTCAGGTCGGAGGGCGAAATACCCTGCATGGGCGAAATAACGCCGCCCAGCACATGGTACAACCCCTTGTACTGCCGCGTGTTCTCGACCGACAGCACGTCGGCCACCTGTTCGACGACGCAGATCGTCGTATGGTCGCGCTCGTCGTCGGCGCAGATCGGGCAGACATCCTCGTCGGAGAGGTTGTTGCACTGCGTGCAATATTTGACCTCGTTGCGGAAACGGTCGATGCTTTCCGTCATTTCGGCGACCGATTCGCGCTCCATCCGAAGGATGTGGATGGCCAGGCGCAGTGCCGTACGGCGCCCTATGCCCGGGAGTTTCGACAGCTCGCCGACAACGTCCTGTAAAAGCCTCGACATTCAGATGATTTCGATTTTGCGTCCTTCGACCCAACCCTTCTTGCCGTCGGCGATTACGACCTCGCACCACCCGTCGAGGCGGTCGGTGATCGTCACGACCGTACCCTCGTGCAGCACGAAGAGGTCGGTCGACGACTTGTCGGGCGAACTCTTCACCGCCGTGGAGGCGGTCATCACCCCGGCCGAGGGGGCGTCGCGGCTCTGGCCGAGGTGTCGTCGAGCATCTCACGGCGTTCCCCCACGGCGAACCACGTGGTCAGCATGAACAGCAGCGCCGCGACGACCGTGCCGTAGAAACCCGCCTTGCGCAGCGAAATGCGCTGTGCCAGCAGGTAGACCAGAAACAACCCCAGCATACAGGCCAGCAATGCGAGCGAAAGCAGGCTCCACGCCGTGCATCCCATCATGTGGCGGATGTCGCGCATCCACGTGACGAAGAAGAACTCGGGGATATCCTCGATGTTGTCTTTGGTGCGGGCCTCGGCGACGCTGAGGTTGTAACGGATGTCGTCGTTGCCCGGCGCAAGGCGCAACGCCCGGTTGTAATAGAGGATGGCCTTGCCGATACGGTCGTCCTTGAAATAGGCATTGCCCAGGTTATAATAGAGTTTCATGGAGCTCACCCCGCGCGAAAGCAACTCTTCGTAGGTATCGGCGGCCGCATGGAAATCGCCGTTGATATAGGCCGTATTGGCTTTGTTCCACAACTGCTCCGCAGTCTGCTCCCCGGGGGCCTGCGCCTCGGCAGGGGCTTCCCGGGAAACCCGTTGCAAGCTGTCGGCAGGCTCCTGCGCAAAGGATACCGCGGCCAGGGCCAGCGACAACAGAAAACACAAGATCATTCGTTTCATGGCGTTCTTATCTTTTTATCACCGCTTCGATCCGGGAAATGATGTCCACGCCCTCGGCGTACACCTCGCTCATCTGTGCCGATGCAGCAGGCGAATACTGCGCCTCGTCGCACTTGGTGATGATGGACGTGAAGCGCTGCGATTCCTCGACCGACACGCCGCGCTTGTGCAGTTCCTCGCGGACGTTCTCCTTGGTGAGGTTGGCCACCGGGATGTTGAACTTGTCACCCATGTACCCCCACAGAGCCCGGAGCATCTCCTCGTAGAAGGCATGGCGGTTTTGCTCCTCCATATAGCGTTTAGCGACCCGGAAACGCTGCACGGCGACCTTGTTGGCACGCTTTCCGCGCACCAGCGCGGCGTTCTGCGACTCGCGGATCTGCTTGCGCAGCGCCACGTAGACCGCCGTGAAGAAGGCCAGGATTCCGAAGAGCAGCACCCAGTAGACCGCACCGAAAAGGAACGGCTCGCGCACTGGGCGCAACTGCGCGTTGCCCAGCTTGATGAAACGGATGTCCTGGCCGAGCATCTTGACCTCCTCCTTGGACATGCCGCGTCCCTGCACGACATAGGCGTCGCCCCCGCCGCCCTTGGCATCGGGCGTGATCTCCAGTTCGAGCGGACGCGAGCGCAGCGTCATGTACTGCATGCGCGCCGGATCGAAATAGCTGAATTCGACGGGCTCGACTTCGTACGTGCCTTCGGCGCGTGCGATAAAGGGGTATTCGAACTGGCGGTAGCCGGAAATCCCGGCCGCCGAGGCGTTGATCGACTCGGTCGTCTTGACGTTATACTGCTCGAACGAGGCGGGCAGCGTCAGCTTGGGTGCCTGCACGAACGTGAGGTTGCCCGTACCGGAGATCTTCACCGTATAGGTCGCCGCAGAATTGGCTGCCAGCCGGTCAGGCGGCAGCACCGCATCCATCGCAAAACTGCCTACGGCGCCGCTGAAGCTGGCAGGAGCGCCCGCCGGCAGCGGTTTGACCGTGACGTTTATCCGTGGGCTCTGCACCTTGCGGGGTACGTTCACGAAATCGTGCCCGCCCCCGAAGAAGGGATCGAGGCTGCGCCGGCTCTGGATGACGACCTGCGCCACGGCGGTGATCTCGGCAGGCTCGATGACGAGCGTACCGGCCTGCTGCGGATAGAGCAGGTACTCCTTGGCAACGAGCGTCTCGTAGACTTTTCCGTTGAAGGTTTCGCGTTCGCGGCGGGCGTTCTCCGTATTGAGTTCCTGCGCCCAGAAGCCGTTGAACGAAGGGAATTTCACATCGTTATACCCCACTATAGGAACCCGCTCGTAGAGTTTGAAGGTCACGCGCAGCGGCTCGCCTTTGAAAACCGAAGTCCGCGACACGATGGCCCGCAACAGGATGTCGTCCTTGGCGACCCGGCTCTGCGCCGCACTCTCGGAGGAGGCTTCCTCGCGGCGCTGCGGCTGCCCGCCGGCGGCGGGACCGCCGCCTCCCCCCGGCGCCGGAACCGCCGCCTCCCGGCGCCTTGCCCTCATCCACCACCTCGATCGCCAGCGGCTTGGTACGGTAGGTAGTCCCCTCGACCGTCACCTCGGCCGCACCGACGGTGACGTTCCCAGCGCCCTGCGGCACGAGCACATAGGTGATCGTGTAATTGACCACGCGCGTCATCGAATTGTTCACGATCTGGATCGACTGTCCCTGCGCTTCGGCCGGGCCGGCGATCACGTCGAACCCTTCGAACGAAGGAGCTTTGAACGAGCCCGGCTCGGGCTGCGCGTTCAGTGCGAACTCCACGCGGAACGGCTCGCCGACAGCGACCGTCAGCGGAGAATTAGCCTCAAAAGTGACCTTCTCGGCAGCCGATGCCGAGAAGATCGCCAGCACGAAGAGTGCCGTCAGGGATATTTTCGCAATGAAATCTCTCATTGAGCTCTACAATAAAACCTTCTTTCAGATTTTACAACGTAAACTTTTGCCCGTTAGTATATCCGCGGGCCGGTTTTTAATGCTTGAAATCGGCAAAAAAATCGTTGCCTTTGTCATCGACGATGATGAACGCCGGGAAATCCTCGACGTAGATCTTGCGGACGGCCTCCATACCCAGCTCGGGGAAGTCCACGACCTCGACCGATTTGATGGAGTTCTTGGCCAGGATCGCCGCCGGGCCGCCGATCGAACCGAGGTAGAAACCGCCGTACTTCTTGCAGGCGTCGGTCACCTGCTGCGTGCGGTTGCCCTTTGCCACCATCACCAGCGAACCGCCCAGCGACTGGAACAGGTCGACGTAGGGATCCATACGCCCGGCCGTCGTGGGGCCGAACGATCCCGAGGCCATGCCGTCCGGGGTCTTGGCAGGCCCGGCATAGTATACCGGATGTTTCTTGAAATATTCGGGCATCGGCTTGCCCTCGTCGATCATCTGCTTGATGCGCGCATGGGCGATGTCGCGGGCCACGATGAGCGTGCCTTTCAGGTTCAGACGCGTCTTGATCGGGTATTTCGAAAGGATTTCACGCACCTTGTCCATGCCTTCGTCGAGGTCGATGTCCACGGCGGGCGACATGTTGGGCGCCTCCTTGGGCAGGAAACGCGCGGGGTTCTTCTCCAGTTGCTCGAGGAAGATGCCCTCCGGCGTGATCTTGGCCTTGATGTTACGGTCTGCCGAACAGCTCACGCCGATGGCCACGGGGCATGAAGCCGCATGGCGCGGGGCACGGATCACGCGCACGTCGTGCACGAGGTATTTGCCGCCGAACTGGGCGCCAACACCGCTCTGCTGGCAGATCCTGAGCACCTTCTCCTCCCACTCCAGGTCACGGAAGCAGCGGCCGCCCTCGTTGCCCGAAGTGGGCAGCTCGTCGAGGTAGCCGGCCGAAGCCTTCTTCACGGTCGAGAGGCACATCTCGGCCGACGTACCGCCGATGCAGATGGCCAGGTGGTAGGGCGGGCAGGCCGACGTACCGAGGTCGAAGATATGGGTCTTGATGAAATCGGTCAGCGATTTCTCGTTCAGCAGCGCCTTGGTCTGCTGGTAGAGGAAGGTCTTGTTGGCCGAACCGCCGCCCTTGGTAATGAAGAGGAATTCGTACTCCATGCCGGGGTGGCCGCCGTAAATGTCGATCTGCGCCGGGAGGTTCGTACCGGAATTCTTCTCCTCGGTCATCGTGAAAGGCACGACCTGCGAATAGCGCAGGTTGCGGTCTTTGTAGGTCTCGTACACGCCTTTGGCAATGTATTTCGCATCGTCGGCGCCCGTATAGACGTCCTCGCCCTTGTGGCCGATGCAGATGGCCGTGCCGGTGTCCTGGCACGTGGGGAGTTCGCCCTCGGCCGCAACGACCTGGTTGAGCAGCATGGTGTAAGCCACGAACTTGTCGTTGTCGGTGGCCTCGGGATCGTCGAGGATGTTGCGCAACTTCTGCAGGTGGGCGGCACGCAGGTAGAACGACACGTCGCTGTAAGCGGCTTTGGACAAGAGTTCGAGGCCAGCGGGGTCGACCTTGAGGATCTTGCGGCCGTCGCATTCGACGACTTTCACGTAATCCTTCGTCAACAGACGGTACTGGGTTTTGTCTTCCCCGACGGGGAACGGCTCCTGATAAATGAAATCAGCCATAATCGTGATATGTTTTGTGTTTGTTAATGTCCGTTTGTCCCGTGCCCGGCATGCCGCGCGGCGCTTTTCCGCAGGCAGCCCCTGCAGCCGGGAGGCATCCTGCGCCGCCCTGCCGCCCGCAATCAACCGCATGCAGGCCGCACCGGGCATACCCTGCCCGCACACCGGGGCTTAAGGCCATGCAAAAATACAAAAAACTATCCGGATTGCACAACAATTTCCCGCCGGCTGTTATTATTTTCACAAAAAGAGAATAAAATAGCCGGATCGGACGCAATTAATTAGAATTTTTATTAAATTTGTGCGGTTTTTCGAGACAAACAATTCACTGCATAAATTAAATTATTATGGTATCGTACAAAGAATTGGGACTTGTGAACACCCGTGAGATGTTCGCAAAAGCCATCAAGGGCGGTTATGCCATCCCGGCATTCAACTTCAACAACATGGAGCAGATGCAGGCCATCATCTCGGCTTGCGTGGAGGCTTCGTCGCCGGTCATCCTCCAGGTTTCGTCGGGCGCACGCAAATACGCCAACCAGACGCTGCTGCGCTACATGGCACAGGGCGCCGTCGAGTATGCCAAGGAGCTGGGCAAAAACATTCCCATCTGCCTGCACCTCGACCACGGCAACTCGTTCGAACTGTGTAAGAGCTGCATCGACATGGGCTTTTCGTCGGTGATGATCGACGGTTCGCACCTGCCCTACGACGAAAACGTAGCCCTCACCAAGCAGGTCGTAGACTACGCACACCAGTTCGACGTAACGGTCGAGGGTGAGCTGGGCGTGCTGGCCGGCGTCGAGGACGAGGTTTCGGCCGAGCACCACACCTATACCGACCCCGCCGACGTGATCGACTTCGTATCGAAGACCGGCGTAGACTCGCTGGCCATCTCGATCGGTACGTCGCACGGCGCCAACAAGTTCAAGCCCGAGCAGTGCACCCGCAACGCCGAGGGTATCCTCGTTCCGCCCGAACTGCGTTTCGACATCCTGGCCGAGATCGAGAAGAAGCTCCCCGGCTTCCCCATCGTGCTGCACGGAGCGTCGTCCGTACCGCAGGAGTACGTGAAGATCATCAACACGCACGGCGGTGCGCTCAAGGATGCCGTAGGTATTCCCGAAGAGCAGCTTCGCCGCGCCGCCAAGAGCGCAGTCTGCAAGATCAACATCGACTCGGACGGCCGTCTGGCCATGACCGCAGCCATCCGCAAGATCTTCGTAGACCAGCCCGCAGAGTTCGACCCCCGCAAATACCTGGGCCCGGCCCGCGACGAGCTGAAGAAGCTCTACATGCACAAATGCGAAAGCGTCCTGGGTTCGGCCGGACAGGCTTAATCCGGAGTTCCCGACAGAAAAATCCCGGGCCATCGCGGCTCGGGATTTTCTTTTATACCCGCAAGCCCGGTGCCCCCGGATCGGCACAGCCCGACAGACCAGCACAGCCGCCGTCCCGCAGATCGGCATAGCCCAGCACCTCGCAGTTCGGCACATCCGGCACCCCCGGATCGGCACTGCCGCCCCCGCAGACCGGCAAGGCCGGCACCCCGCAATATACCCCGCCGCCGCGCCAGGCTCCGCCCAGGGCCACCGGCCGGGCCGGAAGGCCGCCTACACGCTGAACCGTTCGGCCTGCTGCCGGGTATTACGCCCCAGCACATCCGACAAAGCCGCCCCGGTCAGGCACGCCTCGATCCATGCCGTAAAATCGAAGTATTTGAGTAACGGCCGCTCGTATTTATCGGCCGCAACTGCCTGCACCGCACCGTACAGCCGTTCCCACAGGCGGCCCCTCTCCCGCCGGCTCCCGGGCAGCGGAAAGAGGCGTACAAACCTGAAAACAAGTTTTTCGACCGAGCTGTTTCCGATAGCGGTACTGCGGCGTATGGATTTGATTTCGTTTTCGGCGAAATCGAACCGCCCGCATTCGGCCTGCAGGAGCAAATTCACCAGCCGCGCAATACGGAAAGCCGGGAAATTATAGAACACGAGCCCGGTCGCCTGGATCCGGGTCATGGCCTTGCGGGCTTCGCCACCCCGGTCGCACACCAGATGCAGCACGACCAGATTGAGTTGCAACAACAGTTGGACATCGAGTTTTTGCTGCGACAGTTTGCGGAACAGGGTCTCCTCATGTTGCTTATAAAGTTCCTGCGCATCGGCGAAAGCCCCGCAATTGATGAGCCGGAACGAATCGTACAGATAGATAAAGGCCAGCACTTTGCGGACAAACTCCTGGGGGTAGTCGCTTTCCGTAAGCCGGTGCAGCTTGGCGATAAAAAAGGGCATCTCATCGTAAAGCCCCGCCGAAAGCAGGCTGTCCAATACCCCCAGCACGGCATCGAGGTAGTGCAACGGAGGGTTGAGCATCCGGCCCGGATTGTGGTCGAACAATTCGAGCAGTTGCTGATAGATGCGGATGGCAGCCTTGTAATTGCCCGACTGCAGGAAATAGGTCGACTGGAACAGCTGGTGGAGTTTATCCACCTCGAACCCGTTGTACGTGTTATTGGCGATCAGGTGCAGCTCGCTCAGCACCAGATCGTTCAGGCTCTGGCACTCCTGTTCGGAACGCACCTTGCTGCGGTAAAGCGCCCGGTACTTGAGGATATCGTAAAGCTGCATGTGCTGGTTGGCGCTGCGCAGATGCTTGAACGTCTCGTTCACTTTCATCTGTTTTTCGACCAGCTGCTTTTCGCTCATCCCCTGATAATCCCCGGCACTCAGGTAACGCAATTCCGTCTGCCGGATCAGCATGAGCAAAGCCGTCATCTCATACTGCCCGGCCAGTTTTTTCGCCCGGCTCAGCTCTTCGGTCGCGGCCTGCAGCAAGCCGCAGCGGAAAAGGATCTCCGCCTCGGCCATGCGGTTGGAAATGCGGGCCTGGATGTCATACCGGCTCCGTAAATGCAGCAGGCAGTCGACAACTACCTTATACAGGTGCTTGACGGCAATGTCGAAGCTGCTCTCCCCGGCATCGACGCCAAAACGCCGGGTAACCTCCTCGACCGAAGAGCACTCCTCCATCAGGGCGAACAAAGTCAGATAGACCTTATCGCCCTCCTGCAGGTTGCTGTAAAGTTTGAAATAGCGTTTTTCCGCCTTCGTCATCGAATGGATAAGTACAAGCAGCGAAATAGCTTTGTTCATGGCCTTGCGGGTTAGTTACACAAAGATAGGAATTATTTGCCGGAGATGAAATCCCGGAAATTCCTGATGGAAGATCCGGGTTATAAAGGAATATTCCCGGACAATTTCGCACACATCCGGATAATCCCAAATTAGGTCATTTCACAGCCAAATACACGCAAAACCGGTATTGTCGCTCTATCGGGCAACTTCCCGAGGTATTTTTTACAGCCACAGGCCCTTATAAACATTAAGTTCGGATAAAATCATTTGAAAACAACCGGATAAAACATATAATAACACCCATAGTAATATAGCCACATCTATAATATTCAATATTTTAAATCCAACAATGCAATACATATTATTTTTAATAAATCACTTTGGGTTTATCCTAATTAAAGTAAAAATACACCTCATTATTAGAACTTTTAAACTTATATTTGTATAACAAACGGCCGGACAAATACGCCAAACGATCCGCAAACAAGGCGACGAACCTATATATTCAATAATTTAATTAACCCAAAATACGCATAACCATGTAACCCAATGCCGGGGCAAAGCCCTCCCACCACCAGTTTAACCAACCAAACCTGTAAAACTATGACCCTAATTCTACGAAAAAACATGCTGCGCACCTGTTGTCTGGCCGCGCTGCTCGGTACGCTGCCGGCCGTCATGCATGCAGCCGGTACCCCAGATTACGACACCTTGCAACAAAACGACACCCGCCGGATCTCCGGCCGGGTAACCGACGACACAGGCAAGCCCCTGATGGGCGTAACGGTCGTTGAGAAAGGTACGACCAACGGCGTCAGCACCACTGCCGACGGCAGCTATACGCTGCGTCTGCAAAATGCGGAAAATGCCGTCCTCGAATTCTCATTCATCGGCTACCGGAACACGGAACTTCCGGCAGGAACGAAAACAACGCTCGATGTGCAACTCACCGAGTCAGTCACGACGATGGACAACGTAGTGGTGATCGGGTACGGTACCACCACGAAAAAAGAGCTGACCGGCTCGGTCTCCTCCCTCAAGAGCGATGATTTCAAACAAGGGAACATCACCAATCCGCTGCAACTGCTCCAGGGACAGGTTGCAGGCCTGAATATCGTACGCGCCGACGGCGGAGACCCCAACGGCGACTTCGAAATCCAGTTGCGGGGCATGACCACAATGGCCGGCGGCGCTTCACCGCTGGTCGTCATCGACGGCGTCGTGGGCGGCGACCTGTCGAACGTCAGTCCCGACGACATCGCCTCGATCGACGTGCTGAAAGACGGTTCGGCCGCTGCGATCTACGGCACACGAGGTACGAACGGTGTGATTCTGGTGACGACGAAAAAAGCCCATGCGGGGGAGAACCGTATCGAATTCTCGGCTTATGTCGCCATGCAAAGCGTGGACAAAAAACCCGACGTGATGTCGGCGAGCGAATACCGCAACACGATCCGGCAATATTTCCCCGACAAAGCGTCGTCGTACGATTTCGGCGGATCGACAGACTGGTTCGACGCCGTCACGCGCAAACACCCTGTAAGCCAAAATTATAACGTATCCTCATCGGGCGGCTCCGCAAAACTCAACTACCGCGCCAGCGTCTCCTACACCAACGACATCGGGCTGGTAAAAAAAACCGGGAACGAGAAACTCCGCGGACGTCTGAACGTGAGCCAGTCGCTCATCCGGGATCGGCTGAAAGTGGATTATAATTTTGCGTACACCACCGGAAAAGGCTCCTATGCCGACAAGTTCATCATGCGGCAGGCCGTATTGCGCAACCCGACCGAACCCATTTACGAAACCAGCGGCAACAACCCCCAGTACGGCAAATACTTCTTCTCGCCGGGAATCGACTACCACAACCCCGTGGCGATGCTCGAACAACGTGACGACGAAGGCATCCGCAAAGAGTTCTCGGGCAGCGTCAATGCTTCGCTGCGCATCATAGACGGCCTGAAAATCAGTGCCATGGGCGCCATCATCGAGCGGTCGGAACGCTATGGGCACTATTACGGCCGCTATTACCCGGTAAATATCGGCAACAACGGGACGGCGGAAACTTACAACGACCACTACAAGAACAAGATGCTCGAAGCGACGATCGATTATTCGGGCACGTTCGGCGACCACAAACTGCAAGCCATCGCCGGTTACTCGTTCAGCGAGGAAAGTTCGGAAAGCTACGACCAGATGAACTACAAGTTCGATACTGACATCTTCGGGTTCCACAACATCGGCAGCGGCGGGGCGCTCAAGGAAGGGCTCGCCTCGATGGGCAGCAGCAAGGAAGACAACCGGCTCATCGCCTTCTTCGGCCGCGTGATGTATAATTACAAGGAAAAATACCTCTTCTCGGCATCGGTGCGCTATGAAGGTTCATCGCGTTTCGGCGACAACCACAAATGGGGAACCTTCCCGGCCGTGAGCCTCGGCTGGCGCATATCGCGCGAACCGTGGCTGAAGGACGCCAAATGGCTCAACGAGCTCAAGCTGCGCGCCGGCTTCGGCATCACGGGCAACCAGGAAATCGGCAACTACCGTTCGTTGTCGATCCTGCGCAAGGGTTCGTCAAATTTCTATTACAACAAAAAGTGGATCAGCACCTATGAACCCGGCAGCAATCCCAACCCCGACCTGCGCTGGGAGAAGAAAAAAGAGTTCAACGTCGGGCTCGACATGAGCGTGCTCGACAACCGGCTCAACGTCACGGTCGACTACTACAACCGCCGCACCAAGGATCTGCTCTACACCTATACCGTACCCGTACCGCCCAACCTCTACCCTTCGAAATTCGCCAACGTCGGCACGATCGACAACAAAGGTATCGAAGTGACGGTCAACGCCACGCCGATTTCACGCAAGAATTTCAGCTGGAACCTCGCGGCGACGATAAGCCACAACAAGAATAACCTGGTCAAATTCTCCAACGAGGATTACGAAATGGTGCAAATCCAGACCGGCTACTTCCCCGATGACCTGAAAATGTATACCATGCGCATCGTCGAAGGCGGTTCGCTGGGCAACTTCTGGGGCCCGAAATTTTTGGGATTCAACGATAACGGCGGCGCCATCTACGAAGACTTAGACGGTGTAGAGGGCATTACCGAAGCGGACTACCAGGTTATCGGCAACGCATATCCCGACGTACTGCTGTCGCTGCAGAATACCTTCAGCTACAAACAGTGGAGCCTGAGCTTCCTGCTGCGCAGTTCCATCGGCAACGACGTCCTGAACCAGAGCCGTGTCTATTACGAAGGGTTCGGTTACTTCGGCACCCGCAATATTCTGCGCTCGACACTCGACCATGCCAACTACAAGGACGGCGCATACTATTCGTCGCGGTTCGTGGAGGACGGCTCCTACCTCAAGCTCGACAACATAACGCTGAGCTACGACTTCAAACTCAAATCGAAGGTCATCTCCAAGCTGCGCTGCTATGTCACGGCACAAAACCTCTTTACCATCACCGGCTACAAGGGAATCGACCCCGAAGTCAGCATTTCGGGGCTGCAACCCGGCATCGACTGGTATGACTTCTATCCCCGCACGCGTACATTCGTTCTCGGAGCCGCCATCGCATTCTAAATCATCCGACCAACAAACGAACCTATTATGAAAAAGATAGTATCAATCCTGTCCACGATATTCCTGCTAAGTGCAACACTGAGTTCCTGCACCGACCTGGAAGAGAATCCCTACTCCTCGATCCCGTCCGACGAATTCTTCAACAACGAAGAAGAATTCCTGATGAGCGCCGGGCGTATTTACGCTTATCTGGTACGCTATACCTGCTACCGCTGTATCTGGGGCACGATTTCCGTATCGACGGACGAGGCGGTCAGTCCCCTGCGCGAAGGAAACCAGTGGGTCGACGACGGCGTATGGCGCGACATGCACGCACACACGTGGAATTCGCAGATGCAGGATCTGCAAACGATCTGGGAGTTCCTTTTCGGCGGCATTTCGCTCTGCAACCAGATACTCTATGAGTTCGACCAGTCGTCGGTCGATTTCGAGGCCAAACCCAGCCTGGTAGCCGAGGTGCTGGTCATGCGCGCATGGTTCTATCTGAATGCCATGGATCTGTTCGGCAATGTTCCCTTCACCACCGACTTCTCGGACACGAGCCTGCCCAGGCAGGTGGATCGCAAGTTCCTCTTCTCGTTCATCGAACAGCAGATCAAGGATAACGTCGGCCTGTTGCAGGACGTGCCTACCGCCTCGAACTACGGCCGCGTAACCAAGGCGATGGCTTACACCACGCTCGCCAAACTGTACATCAATGCGCAGGAGTGGATCGGCGAGGCCAAATGGGACGAAACCATCGCTGCCTGCGACCAGGTGATCGGCTTCGGGCAACTGGAGATAGAACCCGACTACTTTTCGAACTTCAAGGTGGACAACACCTCGTCGAAGGAGAATATATTCGTCATCCTCTATGACAAAGTTTATACGTCGCAAAACTGGTGGCACGTCTTCCGGTTCCACCAGCTGACGCTCAACAGCCTCTCGCAACAGACCTACGGCATCCTCGACTTTTGCTGGAACGGCTTCGCCGCAACCGAGTCTTTCTATAACAAGTACGATCCGAAAGACATCCGGCGCAGGCAATGGCTCGCGGGCCCCCAGTACGACATGTCGGGCAATCCGCTCCTGATGCAAAACGGGCAGCAGCTCGACTACACGCCGCATATCACCTCGCTGTTCGACTTCTCGAACCCGGCAAAATCGAACGAAGGCGTCCGCTCGGCCAAATACGAATATGCGAACGGGCTGCAGGGCGAATGCATGGACAACGACTATGTGGTCTACCGTTATGCCGACGTGCTGATGATGAAGGGCGAGGCGCTCGTGCGCCAGGGACATGCCGACCTGGCAGTCCCCCTCTTCAACGAGGTGCGCCATCGTACGGGGCTCGACGATTACAAGGCTTCGGATCTGACACTCGACGAGATTTACGACGAACGGGGCCGGGAATTTGCATGGGAAGGATTACGTCGCCAGGATATGATCCGGTTCGGCAAGTGGGGCGAAGCACGCGACCTGAAACCGGCCGTCAGCCCGGCATACACGAAACTTTACCCTATTCCGGCCAACATCCGCAAGACCAACACGAACCTCAAACAAAACGACGGATATACCGATTAAACACCACCCCGCCCTGCCGGGTGCAACAAACCGGCAGGGCGGGACAAACAGCTACACAGTAAAAACACATGTCAGAATCAAAAATTCTCGTAATCGGCAGCTCGAACACCGATATGGTCATCTGCACCGGGCATTTACCCCTTCCCGGCGAAACGGTCATCGGGGGCACCTTTTTCATGAACCCGGGCGGCAAAGGCGCCAACCAGGCCGTCACCGTGGCGCGTCTGGGCGGAAGGGTCTCCTTCATCTGCAAAACAGGCAGCGACATCTTCGGGCACCAGGCCAACCAGCTGTTCAACGAAGAGGGGATCGACACCTCGTATGTATTTTCCGACACGAAAAACCCGTCGGGCGTGGCCCTGATTACCGTGGATACCGACGCTGAGAACTGCATCGTCGTCGCTCCCGGCGCCAACGCGCATCTCACCCCCAACGACCTGAAACGGTCGGCCGAGGCAGTCGAAGCGGCCGATATCATCCTGTTGCAACTCGAAATCCCGATGCAAACCGTCGAGGCCGCCGCCATGATGGCGTACCGGCTGGGCAAGAAGGTCGTCCTGAACCCGGCCCCGGCCTCGAAGCTCTCCGCCGGACTGCTCGAAACGCTGTACGCGATCACCCCGAATGAAACCGAAGCCGAAGCCATCTCCGGAATCCGCATCACCGATGAGCGCACGGCCGAAGAAGCTGCCCGTAAAATCGCGTCGATGGGTGTGTGCAACGTCATCATCACGCTCGGTGCCAAAGGTGCCCTGGTCTTCGACGGTGCACACTGCGAAATCGTCCCGGCATACAAGACACAGGCCGTCGACACGACCGCCGCGGGCGATGTGTTCAACGGGGCGCTGGTCGTGGCCCTTTCCGAGGGACGGACACTTCCCGAGGCCGTGCGTTTCGCCTGTAAAGCCTCGGCCATATCGGTCACACGCGTAGGCGCGCAAAATTCCGTACCTTACCGTACCGAAGTCGACGTATTCAACCTATAACGCTAAAACAGACCCAAGCATGAAAAAAACCTTATTTCTACTCTGCGCCGTGATCCTGGGCGCCTCGTGCAATTCCGCACCGGCGACACAGCCACTTCCGGCACAAGTCACCATCTCCAAAGAACGGCTGCTCGACAAAATCAAGGGCGGCTGGGCCGGCCAGACTATCGGATGCACCTACGGCGGCCCGACCGAGTTCAAATTCAACGGCACGATGATCCAGGAATACACCCCCATCCCGTGGCCGGAACATTACATCAAATGGTGGTACGAGAATACGCCGGGGCTTTACGACGACGTATATATGGACTTAACGTTCGTCGAGGTCTTCGACCGCCTGGGCATCGACGCCCCGGTGGATTCGCTCGCCGCAGCCTTCGCCAATGCCGGCTACGTCTTGTGGCACGCCAACCAGGCCGCACGCTACAACATCCTCAACGGCATCCGCCCGCCCGAGTCGGGGCACTGGCTCAACAACCCCCATGCCGACGACCTCGACTTCCAGATCGAAGCCGATTTCGCGGGGCTCATGTCCCCGGGCATGCCCAACGCGGCCTCGGAGTTCTGCGACCGCGCGGGACACATCATGAACTACGGCGACGGCTGGTACGGCGGAGTTTACGTGGCAGCGATGTATTCGCTTTCGTTCGTCTCGGACGACATCGGGTTCATCGTCGAGGAAGCCTTGAAAACCATCCCCGAACAGAGCCGCTATCACCGGTGCATGAAAGACGTCATCGCCTGGCACAAGCAGTATCCCGGCGACTGGAAACGCACGTGGTTCGAATGCGAAAAGAAATGGAGTTCGGATATCGGCTGCCCCGACGGGGTATTCGTGCCGTTCAACATCGACGCCGTGACCAACAGCGCCTACATCCTCATCGGCCTGCTTTACGGCGAGGGCGATTTCTCGAAGACGCTCGACATCGCCACCCGTTGCGGACAGGACTCGGATTGCAACCCGGCATCGGCCGGCGGTATCCTGGGCGCAATGCTCGGGTACAGCAAAATCCCCGAAAAATGGATGCGCAACCTGCGCGAAGTGGAAGATATGGAGTTCGCCTATACCGACATCTCGCTCAACCGCACCTACAAGATGAGCTTCGACCAGGCATTGGAAGTAATCCGCCGCAACGGCGGTTCCGCAGGTGAAACCGACGTGACCATCGCATGCCAGCAACCCGTACCCGTCCGTTTCGAACAGTCGTTCGAAGGGCATTATCCGACCGAACGCCGTGCAATCCACCAATCGCTCCCCGAAGCCGGCGTAATCGAATTCGACGGCATCGGAGCGGTATTGACGGGCGCCCTGCGCTGCCCCGACGAGTCGTACGTGGCCGAAGTAACCTTCTCGATCGACAGGCAACCGGTCGAACGCGTCAAGCTCCCGGCGCTTTACCGCACCCGCCGCCATGAACTGTTCTGGCGTTACCGGCTCCCGTCCGGCCCCCACCGCATCACGGCCGAATGGCATAACCCGCGCAAGGATGCATCGCTGCAAATCCGCGACCTGTTGGTATACGGCAGCACTCCGCAAGCTGCCGGGAATTAATCCGAACCCCGTAAATTCGACGCATTATGTTTATCGTTCAAAGTTATCCCCTGGCAATCGCTTTTTGCTTCATCACCATGCTGTGCTGGGGCTCCTGGGGCAACACCCAGAAACTGGCGGCCCGCACGTGGCGCTATGAACTCTTCTACTGGGACTATGTCATCGGCCTGCTGCTCTTCTCCGTGCTGTCGGCCTTCACGCTGGGCAGTTTCGGGACGGAGGGGCGCAGTTTCCTCGCAGACCTTGCACAGGCAGACGCAGGCAACCTCTTCTCTGCATTCATGGGCGGCGTGATATTCAACGCATCGAACATCCTGCTTTCGGCAGCCATCGCCCTCTGCGGCATGTCGGTAGCTTTTCCCGTGGGTGTAGGGCTCGCACTGGTACTGGGCGTAGTGATAAATTATTTCAGCGCGGCCAAAGGCGACCCGACCTTCATTTTCCTCGGGGTACTGCTCATCGCCGCAGCGATCGTCATGAACGGATTCGCCTACAAGAAAGCCCAGACCGAAAAACGCAAACTCACGACCAAAGGCATTCTCATCTCGGTTGCGGCCGGCATCATCATGGCATTCTTCTACCGGTTCGTGGCCGCTTCCATGGATCTGAACGATTTTGCCGCCCCCGCAGCCGGCAAAATGACACCCTATACGGCCGTATTCATCTTCGCCGTCGGAGTTTTCATCAGCAATTTCCTGTTCAACACCGTCGCGATGAAACGTCCGGTGGACGGTGAACCCGTGCGGATCGCCGACTATTTCAAAGGCGGTCTCAAAACCCACATGGTCGGCGTGCTGGGCGGTATGATCTGGTGCCTGGGAGAATCGTTCAGCATGATCGCCTCGGGCAAAGCCGGGGCGGCAATCTCCTACGGCCTGGGACAGGGGGCGACACTCGTTTCGGCACTTTGGGGAATACTGATCTGGAAAGAATTCAAGGGAGCACCCAAAATCTCCCACAGGCTCAACCTGGGAATGTTCCTGCTGTTCCTCACCGGGCTCGGGATGCTGATCTATGCGGGCGCATAGGCGACTGAATACCCTATTAAAAAATCCCGAAGCATTGGCTTCGGGATTTTTTATTCTGGGCAGCAACCATCCCCGCACCCAACGCCCGGGCACCGGATGCGGCCTGGAGTAGCCAGGCGCCGCAATGAGCTACCCGACAATGATCCGGAAGCGGCATTCTCTGCCGCCCGACAACACGGTCTCGAGCTCTTCCACCCGGATGTCCTTGCCGGGCAACAGCTCCTCCATGACATAGAGGATGCTCTGGCGGGAGCATTCGCAATGGGCCGGAGAGTCCACGAACCCGGCGTCGACCTGCGGGCAGAGGCACCGGGGATACCCGACCTCGTAAACCCGCCCCGGCTCGATGATGTCCGCAAAAAAATACTCCGAGCGGCCGTATTTCGTATACTGCCGGTCGAGATCGCGGCCGCATTCTTCGAATTGCCTGCGGAGCTCCCTCAGGACGTCGTCCTTCACACAATCGACGGCACACGGCCGGTAAAGCGCCCCGCGCACATCGGCCGGGAGTTTAGCGACGCCTTCCTCCAAAATCCGGTAGAAGGACTTGACCCGCTGTTGATTATCGTTTTCCATAGTTTATTTCTATTATCCGAAGGGCATACTCCGAACCGGCAGAAGCGCCCGGAAACCGCCCCGGGCCCTTTTCAAGCGGGCCCGATATATTTCCCGACGAACTCCCCGACGCGGCGCGTGTATTCCTCCCGGTTGTCGCGGTACGAAGCGGCATGTCCGGCACCCGGCACGAGCCACAGCTCCTTGTCGCCCGGCTTCGCCTCGAAAAGCGGACGAACCATCCAGGTAGGGACGTAGTCGTCGGCATCGCCGTGGATGAAGAGCATCGGCAGGCGGCATTTCGCGACCTGCGCCAGCGCAGAAGCCTCGCGGAAATTCCACCCATATTTCAGGTCGCACAGCCAGCTGGCCGTATACAGCAGCGGGAATGCCGGCAGCCCGAACGACGACTTCAGTTCCTTGGAGAACTCGTCCCAGACGCTTGTATAGCCGCAATCCTCGACAAAACACCGAACGTAAGGTCGTTGGGGTTCGCCCGAGGCCATCATCGTCGTGGCAGCTCCCATCGAGATGCCATGCACGACCATCCGCGTGTCGCCGCCGAAAATCCCGTCGGCAACCTCCATCCAGCGCAGCAGATCGAAGCGGTCGAGCCACCCCATGCGGATCGCCCGCCCTTCGCTCTGTCCGTGGTAATACAGATCCGGCAGCAGGATGTTATACCCCAGGTCATGGTTATAGAGGTAACCGATCATCAGCATCCGCACGGCGCAGTCCGTATAACCGTGGACGATGACCGCCGTCCGGTCGGTCGGCACGGGAGCCGCCGCGTAGAGGGCGTGCAGCCGGACACCCTGCGGATCGGCGATCACGGTGTCGCGCAACGCCCCGGCCGTCTGCAAACTGTCCACCCACGGGCGCAGGAATGGGTATTCGGCATACATGTATTCATAGGCCGTGGCATTCTTTTCCCGCATCCTGGCGTCGGGACGCAGCGAGAACGCGAGCATATAGAAACTCCCGCCGATAACCGCAGCTACCAGCAACAGGATAAAACCGGTAATGATTCGCGCAATTCGTCTCGTCGTCATAACTTCTGGTTATAGGTCTGCACGCTCGGAAAGCGACATGCCCTGTGTTCCGGCATAAAACATCACCAGCTCCAGCTCCCCGTCGCCCCGGTTCTCGCCGTAATGGCGCGTACCGACCAGCTCCACGATGCCCTCTCCGGCCCGGAACATCCGTTGGGCACCGGTTTCGGCAATGACGGTCAGCTCGCCCCGCAGGATCACCCCCGCATTGACCAGGGCGTGCGTATGCATCGCCAGCGTAGTATGCGGCGGCACCGTTGCCCGGAGTATCGTCACCCGCGGCGCACCCCGCGGATAGGAGGGCAGCGGCGCCCCGTCCCAACTGGCCGCGGTTTCGACGACACGGGATATGGCAACGCCATCATCCCCCGGATTCACTTCGAGGCGACTTTGGCACGGATATGCTCCAGCATATCGTCCGTCATGCGCGAGAGATCCCATTCGGGTTTCCACCCCCACTCCTCGCGGGCGCAGGTATCGTCGAGCGAGTTGGGCCAGCTCTCGGCGATCTCCTTCTTCACGGGGTCGACGTCGTAGTCCATCTTAAAATCGGGCAGCCGTTTCCGGATCTCGGCACAGATGATCTCCGGGGTGAAACTCATCGACGCGATATTGAAGCTGTTGCGGTGCACGAGCTTCGCGGGGTCGGCCTCCATCAGTTCGACGCAGGCCCGCAGCGCATCAGGCATGTAGATCATGTCCATATAGACGTCCGACGGTACGGGGCAGGTGAACCGGCCCGACCGGATCGCCTCATAGTAGATCTCGACGGCGTAGTCCGTCGTACCGCCGCCCGGCAGCGTGACGTTCGAGATAATGCCCGGAAAACGCACCGAACGGGTATCCACACCGTACTTATGGTGGTAGTAATTCCCCAGCATCTCGCCCGTGACCTTACAGATGCCGTAGATGGTCGTGGGCTGCATGATCGTGTCCTGCGGGGTCTTGTCCTTGGGGGACGAGGGCCCGAAGGCGCCGATCGAACTGGGCGTGAAGAGGGCGCAATGGTGTTGGCGCGCCACCTCGAGCGAATTGTTGAGCGCCCCCATATTGACATTCCAGGCCATCTGCGGATTACGTTCGCCCACAGCCGAGAGCAAAGCGACCAGGTTGAAGATCGTATCGATGTGGTAACGCGCCACGACCGACGCCATCGCCGTCGCATCGAGCGCATTGAGCACTTCGAAAGGGCCGGCCTCGCCGAGGGCCTTGCATTCGCGCATGTCGGTAGCCACGACATTGTGGTCGCCGTAAATTTTGCGCAGATAGACTGTCAGCTCGGAACCAATCTGGCCTCCGGCACCTACTATTAGTATACGTTTCATGTGCATGGGTTATAATTCAAAAGTAAAGATAGAAAATAATTATGAATTATTCACAATTTTTTGGTCTTTTCATTTTTCTTATGTACTTTTGCACCACTCGAACGGGAAATGTTGCTGTTGTAGCTCAGTGGTAGAGCACTTCCTTGGTAAGGAAGAGGTCACGAGTTCAATCCTCGTCAACAGCTCTCGAAATCAAGCGGTTGCCAAAACAAGGCAGCCGCTTTTTTCGTGCATATATGGCAAAAAAGGCATGATTCGGAGCGGTTTTTCACCCGCATTTTTACCCGAATCCGACGGGTAAACGGCGAAATAGAAACGCGCGCTGCAAATAACGTAAAGCTATGAATATCACCGTTAACGTTGTTTGTCGCAAGGATAAGGCAAACAAAAACGGAACTACTCCCATCCATCTGCGATTTACCCGAGGCTCGAAAATTCGCTGTGTCAGCACCGGAACAGCAATCGTTCCTACGGCTTGGGATGCCCAAAACCGCCGTATCATCATTCAGAACGAGGAGCCGCAGGAAATCCAATACCGCATCGACAGCCTGCTTGCAGAATACCACAAACGCCTGAAACGACTTGAGATTTTGGAAGCAGACATCACGCTCGATAATCTTCTCGAAAGAAACGGGCGGAAAAACGACGGTACGACAGCCGAATATTTTGCACAAGCGATAACCCGGCAACAAGAACAGGGCAAGATAAACACAGCCACCAAATACCGTTTCACACTGGTATCATTGCAGAAAGTCCTGCCCCTACTCAAATTCGACGAACTGACACTTTCGCACCTGCATAATCCGGAGCAAAAGCTCCACGAAACGGACTGTTCCGCTAACAGCACAGCGGCAAAGATTAGCGTATTGAAAGTCGTTTACAAACGACAAAACCGACAATCGGCAGGCCCTTTTCCATCTATTTCACCAATATTATTCCCAAACAGAACTATGCGGAAACCGTGTTTGCCGTAACTTTGTGTTGTAAACGGACTCACATATGAAAATAACGATCAACCCCGCAATACGGCATGTGCAGCCATTCATCGAGCGGCTCCCGGAGGTTTTTCCCGTCTCGGGCGAAGTGCTCCACGAAGGGCGCAACCAGATACGGGCTTTCGACATCGGGGGCGAAAGCCTGGTCGTCAAACGCTACAAACGCCCCCATCTGTTCAACAGGGTCATGTATTCGTTCTTCCGCAAGAACAAGGCCCGCCGCGCCTACGAGCACGCCCTGCGCCTGCGCGGGATGGGTTTCGACACCCCGGAACCGGTGGCATGGAGCGAATACCGCAAGGACGGCCTGATCGCCGACACCTATTTCGTCTCCCGCCGGTCGGAGCTCACCCCGCTCCCGCAGACCATGCGACGCTTCCCGGCGCCGGACACGCTGCCCGTGCTCGAAGCCTTCGCCCGCTTCACCGTCCGCCTCCATGAGCAAGGAATCTGCCACGAGGATTTCAACCAGACCAACATCCTCTGGGAATACGACGGCACGGCAGGCAACTACCGCTTCCAGCTGATCGACATCAACCGCATGAGATTCCACGCACGGCCGCTGCGCCCCGACGAATGCATGATCAACCTGCGGCGGCTGAGCTGCCCGGCCGTCCCGTTCCTGTACATATTGGATCGCTATGCCGACATACGCGGGTGGGACATCAACGACACGCTGCTGCGGGGGACTTTCTTCCGCCTGCTCTTCGGCCGCCGGCAGCAGTTCAAAAAGCGGTTCCGGGAACGGAAATCGGCCGCCGCAGGCAAAAAACAGGGCTGAGAATTTGGATTCCGCAAATATTTTACTACATTTGCCGCTGTTAATCCCCACAAGAGATGAGACTTTACGGTTTTGCATATTACTTTTTTTACTTTTTCTTTTATAGCAGGAGGAAGAGCGGGGTTGTATGCAATTAGCTGTATGATACGATAGAGTGAAAACACGAAGGATCCCGTTCTGCAAAGAGCGGGATTTTTTAATGCCTAAAATTCGATTATGAAACGCATCACCATACAGGGACAACCCGGATGTTTCCACGAGACCGCAGCCCGGTGCAGTTTCCCCGGCGAGCAGGTCGAAATCCTGCCCTGCGACAGCTTCGACCAGCAATTCGCCCGCATGGCCGCCGACCCGACGCTGCTGGGCATCGCGGCCATCGAGAACACCATCGCCGGCAGCCTGCTTCCCAACCACGAGCTGCTGCGGCGCAGTTCGCTGGCCGTCATCGGAGAATACAAACTCCGCATCTCGCACGTACTGGCGGCACTGCCGGGGGAGGCGCCCTGCGACATCGGCGAGGTACACTCGCACCCGATCGCCCTGATGCAGTGCGGCGACTACCTGAAAGCCCATCCGGCGATGAAAGTCGTCGAACGCGACGACACGGCGGGCAGCGCCCGCGAAATCGCCGAGCAACGGCTCCGCGGCACGGCCGCCATCTGCGGCGCCGGGGCGGCGGAGCTCTACGGGCTCGAAATCCTGGAACGGGGCATCGAGACTAACAAACACAACTTCACGCGTTTCCTCCTGCTGGCCGACCGCAGCCGCACCGCAGGGTTCACCGACCCGGCGCGCACGAACAAGGCATCGCTGGTCTTCTCGCTGCCCCACACCCAGGGAAGTCTCTCCAAGGTGCTCACCCTGCTCTCTTTTTACGAAATCAACCTCTCGAAAATACAGTCGCTGCCGATCATCGGCCGCGAGTGGGAATACCGCTTCTACGTGGATGTCACCTTCGACGACCCGGTGCGTTACCGGCAGGCCATCGAAGCGGCGAGGCCGTTGACAAGCGACTTCCGCATCCTGGGCGAATACGCCGAATGTCCCAACCCGGCAATCTGACAAGGAACAAACGATAAAAACGAAAAACATAAAACCATGAACGACTTACAACCCATCAATCTCCCGGGGCTCGACCCCCGCCGGCCGCTGGTCATCGCGGGGCCGTGCAGCGCCGAAACCGAAGAACAGGTAATCGAAACAGCCCGCGAACTGGCCGCGGAAGGCTTCAAGCTATTCCGCGCCGGACTGTGGAAACCGCGCACCAAACCGGGCGGGTTCGAGGGCGTAGGCGTCGACGGCATAGCCTGGCTGCAACGCGTAAAACGCGAAACGGGGATGTACACAGCCACGGAGGTCGCTACGCGCAAGCACGTCCTGGCGGCGTTAGAAGGCGGCATCGACATGATCTGGATCGGGGCCCGCACGACAGCTAACCCGTTCGCCATGCAGGAGATCGCCGACGCGCTGCGCGGGCACGATATCCCGGTGCTGGTGAAAAACCCCGTGAGTCCCGACCTCGAATTGTGGATCGGCGGCGTGGAACGCATCTACAACGCCGGCATCCGCCGCCTGGGTGTCATCCACCGCGGGTTCACGTCGATCGACAAAAGCCTCTACCGCAACCACCCGATGTGGTCGATCCCCATCGAGCTGCACCGCCGCCTCCCGGGGCTGCAGATATTCTGCGACCCGAGCCATATCGGCGGGGGGC
>NZ_FR893507.1:113988-134928 GCF_000435435.1 Alistipes sp. CAG:29
CAAGCTGGACG
Source organism: Alistipes sp. CAG:29 (assembly GCF_000435435.1). NCBI lineage: Bacteria > Pseudomonadati > Bacteroidota > Bacteroidia > Bacteroidales > Rikenellaceae > Alistipes > Alistipes sp. CAG:29. The sequence goes on from NZ_FR893507.1 coordinate 114,000, forward strand.
ACGAACTGCTCGAACTGCTCTCGCGGCGTATGCGCGTCTCGCGCGATATCGGGCAGTACAAGAAAGAGCACAACATGCCCGTGTTGCAGGCGCAGCGCTACGGGGAACTGCTGACCCGGCGGGCGGATCAGGCCGTCCGGATGGGTATGGACCGGGAATTCATGCGTTCCGTCCTGCAGGCCATCCACGAGGAGTCGATCCGGCAGCAGATGGCCGTGCTGGGTGAGTGAGAGTCTGTTACATTTCGGTTAAATATGCGGCACGGGAGGTGCAAAAAGCGGTTTGTTACGTACTTTTGAGCCGGATTCCAATCCGTAACAGTTATGACAAAGTACAAAATCCTGGTAGTCGACGACGAAGAATCGCTGTGTGAGATTCTGCAGTTCAACCTCGAGGTCGAGGGCTATGAGGTTGACGTGGCTTACAGCGCCGAACAGGCACTCGACATGCACCCCGAACGTTATTCGCTGATCCTGCTCGACGTCATGATGGGCGAAACGAGCGGATTCAAGATGGCGCGGCAGCTCAAGTCGCGCCCCGAGACTGCCGGTGTGCCGATCATTTTCTGCACGGCCAGGGACACCGAGGACGACACGGTGGCAGGACTCAACATCGGGGCCGACGACTACATCGCCAAGCCCTTTTCCATCCGCGAGGTGCTCGCACGCGTACGCAGCGTGCTGCGCCGCACGGCACAGCCGGCCGCAGAAGAGAAGGCCGTGGCGTTCGAAGGGCTGCGGATGGATCTCACGCGCAAGGTCTGCACGATCGACGGGGAGCCGCTGGCGCTGACCAAAAAAGAGTTTGAAATCCTGGCGCTGCTGCTCTCCTCGCGCGGCAAGATCTTCTCGCGCGAAGAGATCCTGCGGCAGGTGTGGAGCGACGAGGTAATCGTGCTCGACCGCACCATCGACGTGAACATCACGCGCCTGCGCCGCAAGATCGGCCCTTATGGGGAACACATCGTAACACGCCTGGGCTATGGCTACGGTTTTGAGGAGTAGGTTTTCCTACCACAGGCGGCTGTTCCTGCTGCTGCTCGCCTTTTCGTGGGCGCTGGTGGCCTGCTTCGTCACCTTCCAGTACAGCCGCGAAAAGCGTTTCAAGGCCGAGCGGCTCGATGCCCGGCTGCAACTCTTCAACCTGCGGCTGCTCGACGCGCTCGGCGAGGGCACCGCACCCGGGGCATTCCTCGCCGATCATCCCCTTCCTTATGGCGACCTGCGCGTAACGGTCATCGACGACGACGGGGGCGTCCTGTTCGACAACTCGGCCGACTCGCTGCCCGCAGCCAACCACCTCGGGCGCCCCGAAGTCACCGAGGCGCTCGCCCATGACACCGGTTACACCATCCACCGCCACTCGGAAAGCACCGACCGATACTATTTCTATTCGGCCATGAAGGGCGACGGGATCATCGTCCGCTCGGCCGTTCCCTACTCCGTTTCGCTGCGCGAAGTACTCGCGGCCGACTGGGAATTCCTGTGGTTCATGCTGGGCGTCACGCTGCTGATGAGCATTGCGGCTTACTTCACGACCCGCCGCCTGGGGCACAACATCACACGCCTGAACGAATTTGCCGAGCGCGCCGAGCGGGGCGAGCGGATCGACGAGCGGGAGACCTTCCCCCACGACGAGCTGGGCGACATCTCGAACCACATCATCCGCCTCTACGCCCGCCTGCAACGCACGACGGCCGACCGCGACCGGGAACATGCCCTGGCGCTGCACGAGGAGCAGGAGAAGATCCGTATCAAGAAACAGCTCACCAACAACATCAACCACGAGCTGAAGACCCCCGTGGCCGCGATTCAGGGTTATCTGGAAACGCTGCTGGCCAACCCCTGCCTGACGGCGGAGAAACGCACGGCGTTCCTCGAAAAGAGCTGTGCGCAGGTCGAACGGCTGCGGCACCTGCTCTCCGACGTCTCGACCATCACGCGCATGGACGAGGGCAGGGAGCTCATCGGCAAGGAACCCGTGGTGCTGAACGACCTGATCGACGAGGTCAGGGCCGACATGGAGCTGCGCCCCGAGGGGCAGCGGCTGCGCGTGAACTGCGATTTCCGAGGCCCGGTCGAGGTCGAGGGCAACCCCTCGCTGCTGAGTTCCGTCTTCCGCAACCTGGCGGACAACGCCGCGGCCTACTCGGGCGGGCGCGACATCTTCATCCGCCTGCTTTCGGACACGGCAGAGGCATGCACGATACTTTTCGCCGACAACGGCATCGGCGTCGACGAAGAACACCTCCCGCACCTCTTCGAGCGGTTCTACCGTATCGACAAGGGGCGCTCGCGCAAGCTGGGCGGCACGGGACTCGGGCTTTCGATCGTCAAAAACGCCGTCGTGATCCACGGCGGGACGATCACCGTACGCAACGGCGAACGCGGCGGACTGGAATTCGTCTTCACCCTGCGCAAACATTCATAAGGGCGCAACCGGACTGTAACGTTTTTGTAATATTTGTTTCAGACCTTTACGGCGGAAAAATCCAGAAACAAAACAAACCATGAGTCCCCTATTCACTTGTATCGTAATCATCATGGGCCTGCTGGCCGTGATGGGCATCGTCGTGGGCGTGGCCAACGACGCGGTCAATTTCCTCAACTCGGCCCTGGGGTCGAAAGTCGCCCCGCGGCGCGTCATACTTTGGATCGCGGCCGCAGGCATCCTCGTCGGGACGCTCACGTCGAGCGGCATGATGGAGGTCGCCCGAAGCGGCGTATTCTACCCCGGGCAATTCTCCTTCCAGGAGATCATGATGCTCTTCCTGGGCATGATGCTCGGCAACATCCTGCTGTTAGACCTCTACAACACGCTCGGGCTGCCGACGTCGACCACCGTGTCGATGGTCTTCGGGTTGCTGGGCGCCGGGGTCGCGGCGGCGCTGTTCCATATTTGGGGCGACGCCGGGGCTTCCATAGCCGACCTTTCGCAATACATCAACACGGGCAAGGCCATGGCCATCATCGCGGCCATCCTGCTCTCCGTGGCGCTGGCATTCGCCGCCGGGTCGCTGTTCATGTACGTCTCGCGGCTGATCTTCTCGTTCCGCTTCGCACCGGTGTTCCGCCGCTGGGGAGCCGTATGGTGCGGCATCTCGCTGGCGGGCATCCTCTATTTCGCCCTGTTCAAGGGACTGAAAAGCTCGGGGCTGATCCCCACGTCGGTGGCGGACTACGTCGGGGAACACGTGCTGGTAACGCTGCTGGCATTCTGGGCCGCATCGTCGGTGGTGCTGTGGCTCCTCCAGCGCATGCGGCTCAACATCATGCGCATCACGATCCTTTCGGGCACCTTCGCGCTGGCGCTGGCATTCGCGGGGAACGACCTGGTGAACTTCATCGGTGTGCCGCTGGCCAGCTATGACGCATGGCAGATCGCCCGCGAAGCCGGCAGCGAGTCGATCATGATGGGCGAACTGGCCGAACCGGCACGCGCCAATTTCCTGCTGCTGCTGGCATCGGGGCTGGTGATGGTGCTGACACTGTTCTTCTCGAAGAAATCGCAGCATGTCACCGAGACCGAGCTGTCGCTCGCCTCGCAGCACGAGGGTGAAGAGCGCTTCGGCTCGACGTTCATTTCGCGCAGCCTGGTACGTGCCACACTGGTACTCAACACGATGTGGACGGGGCTGATCCCCGTCCGCATGCAGAAGGCCATCGACCGGAGGTTCGAGCCGCTGCCCGCAGAGGAGCGTTCGTCGGCACCGTACGACATGATCCGCGCCGTCGTGAACCTCACGGCCGCATCGATCCTGATCGCCATCGGCACTTCGTACCAGCTGCCGCTGTCGACGACCTATGTGGTATTCATGGTGGCCATGGGTTCGTCGCTGGCCGACCGCACCTGGGGACGCGAGAGCGCCGTATACCGCATTACGGGCGTGATGGCCGTCATCTCGGGCTGGTTCATCACGGCGCTCGGCGGATTCCTGATCGCCTTCGGCGTGACACTGCTCCTGCTGTGGGGCGGCTGGATCGCCGTGACGGTGCTCGTCGCACTCTGCGCATGGCTGCTGGTTCGCAGCCACCGCAACGTCGAGCAGATCAAGGCCGCCGAAACCAAGGAATCGCCCGTCGTCAGGGCCGAGACCCCGGACGAGGTGCTCTGCGTCTGCATCGGCGAGGTCTGCACGACGATGGAGCACGTGACGCGCATCTACAACCGTACGCTGGTGGCGGTATTCAAGGAGAACCGCAAGGTGCTCAAGGAGATGGTACAGTCGTCGGACAAGCTCTTCGAAGAGGCGCGCGACCGCAAGTACGGCATCATGCCTACGCTGCGGCGCCTGCAACAGTGCGACATCGACACGGGACATTTCTACGTACAGGTGGTGGATTACCTCTCGGAGGTGACCAAGGCGCTGATCCACATAACACGCCCGGCATACGAACACATCAACAACAACCACGAGGGGCTCACGAAGGAGCAGATCGTAGACCTGATGCGCGTGAACGACCAGGTGGAAGCGATCTTCGACAAGATCAACGACATGCTGCGCACCAAGGATTTCTCCGACCTGGACATGGTGCTGGAGATGCGCGACAAACTCTTCGACACGATCGTCGAGGCCATCAAGAGCCAGCTGCGCCGCATCAACGGCGACGAGACGGTGAGCACACGCGCCAGCGTCCTCTACCTGACGATCCTCAACGAAACCAAAACGATGATCCTGCAGGCCCGCAACCTGCTCAAATCGCAGCATTATTTTTTGGAGCACAAAAAATAGCACGGGGCTCCTATACGGACATCACCCGAACCCTCCTTTTCAAAGGAGGGTTTTTTGAACGCCCCGACAAACTCAGCCGGAATACGACAGGCCGCCCGGCAAAAGCGGCACCCGCAAAAAGCGGCCGGCAATCGGCCCCGCCGGAGGATTTTCCCGGACAGGGCGGCATTTGTCGCCGGAACGTAACGGGGCCGTCATTCCCCCGTAACGACGGCCCCGTATCTTTGCAACGCGGGAACCGGAAGAAGGTTTCCAAGTTGGTTTTAGGTTACATAAGTAGGTTAGTGGGAGATGCAGTGACGGGATGTCGCGGCATCTTCGTTTTTTCAGCGTTATGGCATGGGAAGCGGAACCGCCGCAGTCATAGCCCGGCATCTCCCTGTGGAAAGGGAGGCCGGCGCGCGACCGGACAAGACCGGCGAATTACTTCTCCATGTCGTGCAGGTGGATCTCCAGCGCCCGCACCGAAATCTGGATTTCCCAAATCGACACGCCGAGCGACCCGATCAGCAGCAACAGCGCCGCACCGAAGACATAGGCGGAAAGGAGGATCAGGCCGACGTAGAGAAGGAACATCGTCACCACGCACAGGAACAGGCTCGTGACACCCAGGATCTGCATCGTACGCGTGAGGTGCAGGCGGCGGCGCAGGTTGTCGATCTGCGCACGGGTGACTTTCGAGGGGTGTTGCAGGTGTTGTTCCTTGAGCGTGCGAACCAACTGGGCATAGGAAAGAAACCGGTTGGTATAGGCCAGCAGGATCAGCGAAACGGCGGAGAACAGCAGCGCCGGGGTGGTAAGTGTCAGCTCTTCCATAACGGGGATATTTTACTCCCGCAAAACTACGCAATAATCCCGCCCCGTGCAAGCCCGCGGGCGGAAGCTCCCCATTGTCAGGTATTTTTTAAGTTTTTTTAAGAAAATACTCCGCAGGGTTCGGTATTGTGATAAAAATAACATACCTTTGTGGCTCCCAAATACGACAATTTTAATCTCATTTTGAATAACATTCTATGGAATTGAACAAAACCTTTATCGACGGGCTTTGGAGCAAGGAGATCAACGTCACGAGTTTCGTGCAGACGAACATCACCCCCTACCTGGGCGACGCGTCTTTCCTGCAGGGCCCGACCGAACGTACCAAGCACATCTGGAACCTCTGTCTCAAGGCACTCGAAGAGGAGCGCGCCAACAACGGCGTCCGCTCGCTGGACAACGCCACCGTCTCGACCATTACCTCGCACAAGGCGGGTTATATCGACAGGGAACAGGAGCTGATCGTGGGCTTGCAGACCGACGAGCTGCTCAAGCGGGCCATCAAGCCCTTCGGCGGCATCAACGTCGTATCGCGCGCCTGCAAGGAGAACGGCGTGGACGTGGACGAGAAGGTCAGGGATATTTTCACCCATTACCGCAAGACGCATAACGACGGCGTGTTCGACGTCTACACCGAGGAGATACGCTCGTTCCGTTCGCTGGGCTTCCTGACGGGCCTACCCGACAACTACGCCCGCGGCCGCATCATCGGCGACTACCGCCGCCTGGCGCTCTACGGCACCGACCGCCTGATCGAAGCCAAGCAGCAGGACTTGCGCAACCTGACCGGCCCGATGACCGACGCCCGCATCCGCCTGCGCGAAGAGGTCGCCGAGCAGATCAAGGCGCTGAAGGAGATCCGCACGATGGGCGAATACTACGGGCTCGACCTGAGCCGCCCGGCGCATTCGGCACAGGAGGCCGTGCAGTGGGTTTACATGGCTTACCTCGCAGCCGTGAAGGAACAGGACGGCGCCGCGATGTCGCTGGGCAACGTGTCGTCGTTCCTCGACATCTTCATCGAATACGACCTGGCGCACGGCAACATCGACGAGGTGTTCGCACAGGAGCTCATCGACCAGTTCGTCATCAAGCTGCGCATGGTACGCCACCTGAGGATGCAGTCCTACAACGACATCTTCGCCGGCGACCCGACGTGGGTGACCGAAGCCATCGGCGGACGCTTCAACGACGGCCGCACGAAGGTGACCAAGACCTCGTTCCGTTTCCTGCAGACGCTCTACAACCTCGGCCCGTCGCCCGAGCCCAACCTCACGATCCTGTGGAGCCCCGACCTGCCGCAGGGATTCAAGGATTTCTGCGCCAAGGTTTCGGCCGACACCAGCTCGATCCAGTACGAGAACGACGAGCTGATGCGCGAAGTGCGCCATTCGGACGACTACGGCATCGCCTGCTGCGTATCGTACCAGGACATCGGCCGCCAGATCCAGTTCTTCGGCGCGCGCTGCAACCTGGCCAAGGCGCTGCTGCTGGCCATCAACGGCGGCCGCTGCGAGAACACCGGCACGCTGATGGTCAAGGGCATCCCGGCGCTCTCGGAGGGCCCGCTGCGCTTCGAGGAGGTGATGCGCAACTACAAGATGGTGCTGACCGAAATCGCCCGCGTCTACAACGAGGCGATGAACATCATCCATTACATGCACGACAAGTACTACTACGAGAAGGCACAGATGGCGTTCGTAGACACCGACCCGCGCATCAACCTCGCCTACGGCGTGGCGGGGCTTTCGATCGCCCTCGACTCGCTCTCGGCCATCAAATATGCCAAGGTGACCACCCGCCGCAACGCCGAGGGGCTCAGCGAAGGCTTCGACATCCAGGGCGAATTCCCCTGCTTCGGCAACAACGACGACCGCGTAGACCACCTGGGCGTAGACCTCGTGTACTTCTTCAGCGAGGAGCTCAAGAAACTGCCCGTCTACAAGAACGCCCGCCCGACGCTTTCGCTGCTGACCATCACCTCGAACGTGATGTACGGCAAGAAAACCGGCGCGACGCCCGACGGACGTGCCAAGGGCGTGGCCTTCGCACCGGGTGCCAACCCGATGCACGGACGCGACAAGAGCGGTGCCATCGCCTCGCTCGCCTCGGTGGCCAAACTCCGTTACCGCGACTCGCAGGACGGCATCTCGAATACCTTCTCGATCGTCCCCAAATCGCTGGGCCCGACCGAAGAGGAGCGGATCGAGAACCTGGTGACGATGCTCGACGGTTACTTTACGAAGGGCGCACACCACCTGAACGTCAACGTGCTGAACCCTGCGATGCTCGAAGACGCCATGGAGCATCCCGAGAACTATCCGCAGCTGACGATCCGCGTATCGGGCTATGCCGTGAACTTCACCAAGCTGAGCCGCGAACACCAGTTGGAGGTCATCAGCCGCAGCTTCCACGAGAGGATGTAAATTTTCAGCCGCCACTGCCGCGCCACACCACGCCGGATTTCCGCCGCAGGCGGACACAAGCCCCTCTCAAGGGAGGGGTGCGGAGTGGGGTCGGATTTATAAATTGCGGCCTGCAGGCCGCAGATTACGCCGACCAACCGCGAGCAGGGCGACAATATTCAGATTATGCTTCGAATACATTCCTACGAATCGATGGGAACTTTCGACGGGCCGGGACTCCGGCTCGTCGTTTTCCTGCAAGGCTGCAATTTCCGCTGCCTCTACTGTGCCAACCCCGATACGATCGACGCCTGCGGGGGAAAGCCCACGCCTGCGGAAGAGATCCTGCGCATGGCCACAGACCAGAAACCGTTCTTCGGACGGCGCGGCGGGGGGACCTTCTCGGGCGGCGAGCCGACGTTCCAGGCCACGGCGCTGGTGCCGCTCGTGCGGCAGCTGCACGGGGCGGGCATCCACGTCTGCCTCGACTCGAACGGCGGCGTCTGGAACCCGGCGGTCGAGGAGCTGCTGGGGCTGGTCGACCTGGTGCTGCTCGACGTCAAGCAGGCCGACCCGGAGCGCCACCGCACGCTCACGGGACGCGACAACGCGCAGACGCTGCGCACGGCGGCATGGCTCGAGGAACACGGCAAGCCGTTCTGGCTGCGCTACGTACTGGTGCCGGGTTACAGCGACGCCGAGGCCGACATCCGCGCGCTGGGCGAACGGCTGGGCGGCTACAAACAGGTAGAGCGGGTAGAGATACTGCCCTACCACACGCTCGGCGTTCACAAATACGAAGCAATGGGCAAAGAGTACAGGCTCGCAGGCGTACAGGAGAACACCCCGGAACAGTCGGAACGTGCCGCGGCGCTTTTCCGCGAATATTTCCCGACGGTCGTCGTGAACTGACCGGCAGGCGGCACCGGGCGCGGCGAACCGTGCGTCCCGGCGCAAGGACAGCCGGGAGACAAGGGCTCCGACGCAAGGGCGGGGTAAGAGCCGGGACGAAAGGGCCGGAAGGCAAGGGCCGGGACGTAATGGCTGAAGCGCAAGCGGCGGCAGGCAAGAGCTCTGACGAAAGAGCCGGGAGGCAAAAACCGAATGCCCGAACAAGGACGCAATGGCGGGCGAGACGGTGTATTCCGGCCCGAACAGGACGGCAGGGCATAAAAAACCGCACGTCCCGGCACAAAAAACGGCGCACCGCTGCGAAAAAAATCGTGGCGGCGCGCTTTTTTTCGTATCTTCGCAAAAATCCGATTAACCCCGACAAACAGATGGAGACCCGACTTCCCAACCCGAACGCCCCGGCCCGCGAACGCATCGGCTGGGTAGACCTGTTGCGCGTGACCGCCTGCTTCCTGGTGGTCTTTTCGCACTGCTGCGACCCCTTTGTCGGCCAGTTCGACAACGACCGCGCCGCATTCCTCACCGGAGCCTTTTCGGGCAGTTTCGTGCGCTGCTGCGTGCCGCTGTTCGTCATGATGACGGGCGTGTTGCTGCTCCCGGTGAAAACCGGCCTCGCCGGCTTCTACCGCAAGCGCATCGGACGTATTCTCGCGGCACTCGTTTTTTGGTCGGTCGTGCTGCCGCTGCTTTATTACGTCTACCTCAATTACGTCACCGCAAGCCAGAGCCCGGCGATCGACCCCGAAAATTTCACCTGGGGCGCCACGCTGCACAAACTCTGGACATTCGTATTCAATTTCACGTTCGACACTACGCCGTTGTGGTACCTCTACATGCTCGCAGGGCTGTATTTGATCATGCCCGTGATCAGCGCATGGCTCGAAAGGGCCTCGCGCAGCGAACTCAAAACGTTGCTCGGCGTATGGGGCGTGACCCTGCTGCTGCCCTACGCCAAGATGTTCGCGCCGATGCTGGGCTACACGGGGAATTTCGGGAACATGGGGCTCTACGGCGTCTGCGACTGGAACGAATTCGGGACGTTCTACTACGTCTCGGGCTTCGCGGGTTACCTCGTGCTGGCATACTACCTGGTGAAATTCCCGCCCGCATGGGACTGGCGCCGGACACTGGCCGTCTGTATCCCGATGTTCATTGCGGGCTACCTGATCACGGCCTTCGGATACGTCGCCCTGCAAAACCACTTCCCGGGCAACTACGCGTACCTTGAGATCGTATGGTATTTCGCGGGCATCAACGTCTTCATGATGACCTACCCGGTCTTCGTGATCGTGCGCAAGCTGGACTTCAAGCCCCGCGCATGGCTCTCGCGGCTGGCAGGCGCGACGTTCGGCATCTACCTCTGCCACTTCATCCTCGTGCAGGCCGGCTATGACCTCGTCGCCCGGATTCCGGCTCTGCCGACGCTCCTGCGCATCCTGCTGATCGCATGCCTCGCCTTCGCCGCCAGTTACCTCGTGGTGGCGGCCATGCAGCGATTCCGCGTGACACGGCGGTTCGTGCAATAGATCGTTTCCGCAGCAAGGTATACGGGGCGGGGTGCTACCAGCACTCCGCCTTGTCTTCAAGCGAGGGAATACGGTCGCGGGTATAGACCGGGTTTTTGATGCCGCGGCGCCGCTGGCCCACGTAGTCGGCCAGCAACAGGAACGCCTGGCGCCCGAGCAGGACGATCGCCACGAGGTTGATGAGGGTCATGAAGGCCATCGTGATGTCGGCCAGGCTCCAGGCCAGGTCGAGCGTGGCGAGCGCCCCGAACAGCACCATCACACCGACCAGCACCCGGTAAAGGGTCAGTACCCAGGGGCGGCGGGTGATGAACCGGATATTGGCCTCGCCGTAGTAGTAATTCCCGATAATGCTGCTGAAAGCGAAGAGGAAGATCGCCACAGCGACGAAGACACTGCCCGCAGGGCCGATTTCACCGACCAGCGCCGCTTGCGTAAGCCGTATGCCCGACAGCGAGGCGTCGGGGACTCCGCCGAAGAGGATGATGAAGGCCGTACAGGTGCAGATCACGAGCGTATCGGTAAAGACCCCGAGGGTTTGGATCAGCCCCTGCTTGACCGGATGCGACACATGGGCCGTTGCGGCTACGTTCGGCGCCGAGCCCATGCCTGCCTCGTTGCTGAACAGGCCGCGCCTGATGCCCTGCATGAGCGCTGCGCCGGCACCGCCGCCCATCGCCTGCTCCCAACCGAAGGCATTGGCGACGATCAGCTCCACGACCTCGGGCAACCGCCGGAAATTGAAGAGCACGACGCCCAGCGCAAGGACGATATACCCCAGTGCCATGACCGGGACGACCACCCCGCTCACCCGGGCGATACGGTGGATGCCTCCGAAGATGACCAGCAGCGTGAGCAGCGTCAGGCCGGCGCCGACCCAATGGTGGGCGAAGCCGAAAGCACCCTCCCAGGCCGCGCAGATCGTGTTGCTCTGCACCGAGTTGAAGGCGAAACCGAATGTCACGGAGATCAGCACGGCGAAGAGGACGCCCATCCAGCGTTTGCCCAGTCCGCGTTCCATGTAGTAGGCCGGGCCGCCGATATAGGAGTCCCGCCCCTTGCGTTTGTAGAGTTGGGCGAGGGTCGATTCGACGAAGGCACTCGACGCACCCAGCAGGGCGATGACCCACATCCAGAACACGGCGCCCGGCCCGCCGACGGCGATCGCCGTGGCGACACCCGCCAGATTCCCCGTGCCGACGCGGCTGGCCAGCGACACGGCGAATGCCTGGAACGACGAGACATGCTTCTCGCCCCGGGGGCCGCTTCCGGCCGACTCGCCCAGCACGCGCACCATCTCACCCAGCATACGAAACTGCACGCCGCGCGTACGCAACGTGAACCAGACGGCGCACCCCAGCAGGAGTGCGACCAGCAGGTATGACCACAGCACGTCGTTGATGCCGTCGATCCATCGATAGAGGATTTCCATGGGAGGCCGTTTCCGGCAAAGGTAGCAAAGACGGTGCTAAAAATGAAAAAAAGGCCGGATAATCCGGCCTTTTTCCGTAGTGCGTTATTTCGTCCCGTCCACGCGGATCGTCGTCCCCGTGCGTCTGCTGCGCTCGGCGTCGTAGCAGATACGGTGGCTTTCGATCGAATCCTCGATGGTCGTCAGGAACGGATAGCCCGGATCGCGAAGCGCCCGGATGAAATCCCCGATCAGGTGCAGGTCGGCACCGGCATGGAACGGCTGCCCCACGATATCCGAGAAATCGTAAGTCCGCTCGTCGCCGCCGCGGAACCTGCGCACGCGCAGCGTCCTCTCGTCGCCATCGATCTCGCCGCCCGTCAGGCGGACGTGCGTCTTGCGGAAATCGTCGGCCGTGAACATCTCCATCGAAAGGCTCACGGTCACCTCGCCCTCCATCTCCATCGCAAGCAGCTGGTGGTCGACCACATCGTTGTCGCAGTGGTAGACGCAACGGCCGTACATCCCGGTGCGAAGCTCCTCGAGGATGGTCTCATCGAGGGTCTTGCCTTCGGGGACATCGAAGTTCGCCACCCAGTCGCGGCGGACATAATAGAGGTCGCGTGCCGAAAAAGGACAGGCGGACTCTATCGCGCAGTCGAGGCAGCGGCGGCCCGCACCCGCGGGGGCATTCTCCGCACGGAACCAGCGCAGCGAGCCGAAGGACGACAGGCTGCGGCAATGCGCGCCGGTGAGCCACAGCAGGAAGTCGATGTCGTGGCAGCATTTGGCCAGCAGGATCGGATTCGACTCCCGCTCGCGGCGGAAAATTCCGCGCACGTAGCTGTGCGTGGCACGGTCGAGACCGACAGAGGCGGTATGGTTGACCGAGACGACCTGCCCCAGCTCGCCCGAGGCGACGATCTCGCGGATTTTGGCAAAATAGGGATGGTAGCGCAACACATGGCACACACCGACCATCACGCCCCGTTCGCGGGCACGGCGGGCGATTTCGCGGCACTCTTCGAGGTGCTGGGCGATCGGCTTTTCGAGCAGGATGTGGTATCCCGCGTCGATGGCCTTGACCGCCGGGTCGAAATGGACGTTCTCGGGGGTCGAGATCAGCACCATGTCGGCTTCGACGCCATCGGCGAAGAAGTCGTCGTAATGCGCATAGCTCCTGCAGGCAGGCAGTCCGAAATCCCGCGCGAAGGCATGGCGGCGCAGGTCGTTTACATCGACGACGGCGACGGGCTGCAGCCGGTCGGGATACCGGCGGGCATATTCGAGGTACTTATTGGCCCGGTTCCCGGCTCCTATCACCACAATCCGCACGGGGCGGGAAACGGTCGGTTCGTTTTTCATCGGAATCCTCCAAAAGGTTATATCGGGCGGCGCCGCAATTCGCACGGCCGGGGCTCAATCTCCGTCCGCGGCGGATCCGCTGCGGCGCGGCACGCCCGACAGGTTACAAGTTTCGGGATCGGGTGCGGAGCGTTCCCGCGCCGTCCCCCGGGGGTCGCCCGTCCGGAAAGAGATCCGGACGGGAGGCGGCCCCGGCGGTTGTTATTTGCGGCCCGCGCCCCGATCCCGCACACGCAGCGTGCGGAACGCGGTCAGCACACGCAGGTTGCGGAACTGGATGCCGGCACCATGGCCCAGCAGGCCGATATGGCCCGACTTATTGAAAAGCCCCGGGTGGTTGCGGTGGTCGACCGTATAGGGATTGACCTTCGAACCGTCCTCGGAAACATTATGCCCCCGGCAGGCTTCGCGGATATTGCCGTCGAGGATCACCCGACCGTTGACCGTGACCGTAATGCGGTCGCCCACGGCACGGATCTCCTCGGTATTCCACTCACCCAGCTCGCCGAACTTCACGCGGTCGGCCGCGATGACGCCGTAAACAGAACCGTGCTGCTGGTAATCGCTGATGTCCTTGTAGATCGGGGCGTCGTGGTCGAGAATCTGGATCTCCATCCCGTGGAACGCGGCATCGACACCCATCGGCGTACGGATACCGATGCCGTTGTTGACGCCCTCGGTGAGGAACCGGAACTCGAAGCGCAGGATGAAATCGCCGTATTCCCCGACGGTGTAAAGGTTCCCCGAACCGCCGTAGGTGGCCGTCACGTCGATCGTACCGTCCAGCGGCACATAATTGGTCGTATTGCCCGTCCACTTGTAGAGCGAACGCCCGTCGAAGAGCACCTCGTAGCCCGCGGCAGCCTCGTCGGCCGGGAGGGAGAAAACGGGTGTCGACGGCAATTCGTTGATCCAGAGGTTCCGGAAGGCCACAAGAGCACCCTGTCCGGCCAGTTCGATACGGCCTTGTGCATAAACCGGCTCGCCGGGCGCGCAGAGGTTCGTCATCACGGCATTTTCGGCAACTTTCACGCCATTCTCCACCAGCGTGATGCGATCGTCCACGACCTTAACATAGAGCGTATTCCACGTCCCCGGAGCGTTGTCGGCAACGGTTCGGGCGGCCTTGCCGTCCGCGAGCCCCGTCCCGGCGGCACCGCCCAGGCGGATCAGCGGCATCGAGCGCACGGCCATGCCGGCCTCGCCCTCGGAACGCCATTCGATCCAGAGTTCGAAATTCTCGTATTCCTTTTCAGTCCCGATCGTCGCGGGAGTCTCGGCGGCAAATTCGAGCAGGCCGTCCGCAGCGCCCCAGTTGGCAGCCACCGCCTCGCCGGCGGCTTTGCGGAGCTTCGCCACCTGACGGGCAGGCAGCCTCTTCGCCTCGGCAGGATTCACGGCCACGGCCGTCCATCCCGCGAGCCCGTCGGCCGGCAGCACGGCGAATCCGTCCGCCGGAATCTTACCGAGCAGTCCCGTGAGCTCATCCACGGCATACCCGGCGTCGGCGTCGGATTTGGCGAGTTCCTTATAGACCTCATGCGCCCGCTCCAAGGCCTTGCGGACAGCCTCGCCGCCGGGCATCGGGTTGCACTTGGCAACGATGGTCTTCACGGCCGCGGCGGCCGGGGCGGCAGTCTGCGCATCGTCGAGGTATTCGGCGGCCAGCATCAGTGCCGGGAGGGCGTATACGCCCGAAAGGTAGCCGAGCAATTTGGCCTGCACGGCGGCCGAAGGCCTGAGAGCGAGAGCCTGTCTGTAAAGCTGGTAGCGGCGGATCGGGGTCACGGCGGCCTGCGAAGCCAGGTCGGCATAGCGCATCAGGGCGCGGTCGGTGAGCATCGGATTTTCGGCAGCGATCCCGTAAAGGATATCGGTCATGGCAGGATTTTCGACCGTCAGCAGGGCGGCGAAAGCCGCGTCGCGGTTCCCGGAGCGGAACCCGTCGAGCAGGCTGGCGACAGCCTCCTGCGTGCCGCTCTGCGCCAGCACGGGATAGTAACGCGCAGGGGTTTCCGAGGCCTTCATATAACCTGCGACGGCGCTGTACCGCCTGTCGGCAGGGAGTTGCCCCGAGGTGCGGATCAGCGCCGACTGGATCGCGGCCGTGTGGGCCTCATCGGAAGCGTCGAGCAATGCGGAGAGCCGATCCATGTGCTGCGGCTGGGCGACGAAGGGAAGCGCCCCGTAAGCGGCGGCACGAACCTCCGCGTCGGAGGAGCCGAGCAATGCGAACACCCGGTCTGCGGCTGCGGACATGCGGCGTGCGGCAGCCAGTTTGAGCGCGGGAACAAGTACCCCGGCATCATCCTTCGCAAGCAGCCGTTCCACTTCGGGGTTGATCTGTCCGTTGAATGCAAGGAGGGCTTTCATCGCGGCACCGGCATGGGGGCCTTCGAGCGCCCCGGCCAATGCCCGTAGCGCCTTTTCGCCGCCGATACGGCCCGAGGCGGCAATTGCGGCCTCGGCCACGCGGTCGTCGGGCGACGCTACGGCGGCCGTAATCACATCGGCCTGCGACACGGCGCCGCACTCCCCGAGCCATCCGATAACGGCGGCCTGCGCAGCGGCATCGTAGCGCGGCATGCCGGCTGCAACCTGTGCGAAAAGTTTGTCGTCGCCTTTGCCGAGCGATTGCAGGGCGGCGAAGCGGTACTCCGCAGGGCCCTCCTCGAGGGCTTTGAGCACATAGGGCATCGCCTTCTGCACACCGAGGGCATCGACCAGAATCGCGAGCGCACCGCCGCGGATGTACTGGAGGTCGCATTTGAGCAATCCCCTGGCGGCCTTTACGGCCCGGGCGTCGCCTGCGGCGGCAAGCCTTGCGAGCAGGCGCAGGTAAGCGTCCGCAGCGCCGGCATCGTTCCATGCGCAGCCGGTCTTGGCAGCGGCAGCGGCCAGCGGCTTGACCGAGGCCTGCGAACCGCAGGCGGCCAATGCGTTATAGATCTGCTCCGCAGTCTGCGCATCGGCACCTTCGAGCCATGTCAGGAGAAACGGTTCGGCAGCGGCAAGCCGCTTTTCAGCGAAAGCGTAAGCGAGCGCCTGTTTGCGGGCGGCGGTAAGGTCGTCCTTGCCGGCCTCGGCGAGCAGCAGTGCTTCCGTACCCGGGGTCGAGACCAGCGCCCGGAGGGCATAGCCGGCCAGGTAGGGGTCGTCCAGATAACGGGCCATGGCGGCGGCATCGGCGGCCGTCGAACAGAATTGCAGCTGCGAGAAAAGGAAAGCCCGGTTGGCGTCGTCGCCGCAACGGTCGATAGCTGCCAGCAGGCCCTTGCGGACATCGTCACGAAGCGCTTCGTGCGCCGGGTCGGTCACATAGGCCACCACGCCGTTAAGGGCGTATTCGAACGTGGCGTTCTTGCCCTTGTCGGCAGGGACGAGCATGGCGGCGATCATCTCGACACCCTTGCTTCCGGTGGCGGCCAGTTCGCCCATCACCTGGTTGAAAACCTTGGCATCGGCTGCGGGAAGCTGTGCGAGTCCGTCGGCGACGATGGTTTCCGTCGTGCGCTGGCGGGCATCCGGTTGCTGGGCGGCGGCTCCTGCGGGCAGCAGGGCGGCCAATGCTCCCAGTATAAAAAGTCGTATGATTATCTTTTTCATGGTAACTGGTGCTTAAATATGCCACGGGCCGCGCATCGGCTGGTCGATCAGTCGGTTGGCGGCATCGTCGCCGATGAAGAGTTGTTTGTCGGGGTCGAAATGCAACGTGCGGTTCAAACGCAGGGCGCAGGCACCCAGGTTCACGAGCGTCGAGCTGCGGTGTCCCTTCTGCTCATCGAGCGCAAACTTGCTCCGCGTGCGGACGCATTCCAAAAAGTCGGTGTTCTGCGGCGCAGGGTCGGGCATCTCGGCCAGTTTCTCCATGATGTCGGGGATCGTGCAGCGGAACCCTTTATAGACCTTGCCCAGCGGGCCTTCGATATAAGGCGTGTCGCCGCCGCTTTCGAAGCCTTCGCCTTCGAGGACGATCTGGCAGCCGTCGTCGTAGGTATAGACGATCTTACGCCAGATACCCACGGCGTCGGGGTGCTGCTCGGGGGCGTCGACCTCGACCTTCACGGGCGAAGTTTCGTCCTTGCCCAGCAGGTACTGCACGGGATCCATGTAGTGTTGCCCCATGTCCGTCAGGCCGCCGCCGTCGTAATCCCAGTAACCGCGGAAAGTCTGGTGCACACGGTGTTCGTTGTAAGGCTTGTAGGGGGCCGGGCCGAGCCACATGTCGTAGTCGAGATTCGACGGAACCCTCTGCGGGACGAGGTTCTCCTTGCCCACCCAGAAGAATTTCCAGGTGAAGCCGGTGGTGCCCGAGATGGTCACCTTGAGCGGCCATCCCAGCAGGCCGCTGTCGATCAGCTTCTTGAGCGGCTCGACGGTGGTGCCCAGGCCGTAGAAGGTATCCGTGAAACGGAACCACGTATTGAGGCGGAAGATGCGGTTGTTGCGCTTGACGGCCTCCACGACGCGCTTGCCCTCGCCGATGGTGCGGGTCATCGGTTTCTCGCACCAGATGTCCTTGCCGGCCTTCGCGGCCTCGACGGCCATGATGCCGTGCCAGTGCGGGGGCGTGGCGATATGGACGATGTCGACATTGGGGTCGGCGATCAGGCGGCGGAAATCGCGATAGGACTGCAACGTCTCGTTGAAACGCTTTTTGCCCAGGTCGAGCGCGCTTTGGAGATGCTTGCTGTCGACGTCGCAGACCGCCACCAGACGGCACTCCTTGGTGCTGGTGAAATGGTAGCTGCTCTTGCCGATGCCGCCGACGCCGATGATGCCTTTGGTGAGCTGGTCGCTCGGCGCCACGTGTTTCGGGCCGCCGAGCACATGGCGCGGGACGACCGTCAGCAGCGCCATGCCGCTCAGTGTTTTCAGAAAATTCCTGCGGGTACTCATATCGTGTTCAGGTTAGTGGTAATTATAAGGTTGTCAGACGGAAATTGCGCCAGAGCACCTTGATCCCGCCGCCGTCGTGGATCTGCAGGGCGATGCGCCCCTGTGCGGCGCCGATCCTGGCGTCGGTGATGTCGACCATCTCTTCGCCGTTGAGCCACGTCTGCACGCGGTCGCCCTGGACTTTCAGGCGCAGCGTATTCCATTCGCCCTCCCGCAGGATGTCCTCCTTCTCATCGGGGATCTGAACCAGCCAGCCGCGGCCGTAGGACTCGTAGATACCGGCCGTATCGAAGCCCTTGGGGGCCACTTCGCACTGCCAGCCGTGGACTTTCACGGGAGGCTCGACGAACGAGCGGAAAAAGACGCCCGAGTTACCGTTGGCCAGCTGCTTGAATTCGAGCGTCAGGTCGAAATCGTTATAATATTCGCGCGTGGCGAGGTAGCCGTACTCCTTGTCGGGGCCGCTCTCGCAAACCATGTTGCCGTCCTTGTCGACATACCACTTCTCCGTGCCGTAGGCCTCCCAGCCCGTCAGGTCTTTGCCGTTGAACAGCTCGACCTCGCGGCCGGCCTTGCGGGGCAGCTCCTTGATCTTCAGGTTGCGGAACGAAGCGGGCGAACCGTGATCCTGCAGGCAGATCACACCGCGGCGCGCAAGGCCGTATTCGGGTGCGGTCTCCCATTTGCCGCTGTGCTTGCGGGCGAACCAGTCGTCCGTCCAGGCTTCGAATTCGAGGATCTTGTGGCCGTTGAGCCAGTGCTCGACATGTCCGTTGTCGAAGACGATGCGCGACGAGTTCCACTCGCCCTGCGGGTTGACGAACAGCGAATCGGGATCGGGCAGGTGCATGGCGTAGTCCACGCCCAGTTTCTGCCACTCTTCGAGTTTGTTGGGGGCATTGACTTCTTCCCAGCCCTCGTTGTCGATCAGCTGGTATTCGGGGCCGGTTACGTAGGGTACCTTGAAATAGGGGTCTTCGACCACGTGGTAGATCATACCGCTGTTCCCTCCGTGGGAGAGTTTCCAGTCCCAGTCGAGGATGAAGTTTTCGTACTGTTTCTTCGTAACGATGTAGCCTGCCAGGTCGCTGCCGTCGCCCTTGGCCTGGATGCAGCCGTCGACGACATGCCACGGCATGGTCAGCTCTTCGCCGTTGTAGTCCTTCCACTGGTCGAGCGTCTTGCCGTCGAACAACAGTTGCCAGCCGTCGGCAACCTCCTCTTTGGTCAGCACATTCTGCTGCGGCGCGCATGCAACGGCAGCGAACAGCACGAGTCCCAGCCCGCACGCCTGCGCGAGCTTTCTGCGAAAATAAGTTTTAGTTAGCATAATTATGATTGGTTAAATGGTTCCGTCGCCGGGATTAGGACAAAAATACCTATTATTTATGATTATTCCAGTGCACGTATAGAACTATATAGAGGTTTTTCGATCTATATAGCACTACAAATCATAGTGTTAGAAACCGAATCCACACCCCGGATTATATAGACTTCCCGAACGGTCAGAGACCGATCCGCGACACCTGCTGCTCGAAATTGTCCCGATCCAGCGCCGCATTGCGGAGTTTGGTGCGGTAGGTATAGACCGTCGCCGAGGCACAGTTGAGCAGCGAAGCGATGTGTCCGCTGTCGGTAATCCCGAGCCGGATGGCCGCCAGAATCCGCAGCTCGGTGGTCAGCGATGCGTCGGCGCGGGGCGCAAAATGCGACTCGGGCTGCAGGAGGGCATTGACCTGTTCGATGAACTGCGGGAAGATGTCGAGGAACGAGGAATCGAACGACTGGTAGAACTTCGCATATTCGCCGCTGACGGCCTGCGAGGTGTTCAGCCAGCGCACCAGTTCGTCAACGCCCTTGTTGCGGGCGACGCGGCAGACCTCGCGGCGGAAAGTGTCGATCTGCTTGATGTAATGGACGGAAAGGTCGATATAGTGGCAGACGTAACGGTCTTTGATCCGGTTGGAGTCGACCAGCGCGCCGTTGATCTCGCGGATATGGTCGTTCTTGGCCTGCATCTCGTCGTTCTTCGCCTGTAACTGGGCGCTCATGTCGATCAGCTGCCGGTGGTTGCCGCGCAGGCGGCGGTGCTGCCACAGCACGCACCAGAGGATACCGATGAGGACGACCAGGAAGACACCGGCCAACCAGATCGTCGTGGTCATCATGGCCTGCCTTTGGGCGATGTTCGAGGAGATGGCCTCGCTGATCTTGACGGCCGCGGAAGAGGAGACCGGTATGCGCACCATCGACCGGCAGTGCATGGCGTCATCGGACGCGCTGCCCATATAGGCTGCCGCACGGTCGTAATCCTTGCGGTCGAACAGTAGCAGCGCAAGGTCGTACAGCGAGGCATAGGAACGGGTACCGGCACGCAGGTCGGCGACGGACGATTCGGCCAGGTAATAAAGCCGCAGGTCGTCGTCGCCCCACGCCCGCGCGATGCCTGCGAGGCCGTAATAGAGAAGCGCCAGCTCCTGGTAGTCGGGGTTCCGGGCCGTATAGGGCTCGAGCAACTGTACGGCCTCAGCGAAGCGGCCGCTGTCGCGCAGAGCGGCAGCGGCGATCCGCGCCTGCGTCCACTCCGACTGCCCGGGCACGGATATGTGCCTGACTCGCACCACCGTATCGCGCCATGCCGACCGCACGGCTCCGTCCTCGGCTTCGGCCGCACGCCGGGCGGCGATCGAGGAGTAGCGCGAATGCCATGCGGCATACTCCGCAGAGGACATGCCGGCCGTATCTATCCTGCGGAAAAGTTCTTCGGCAAGCCCCAGCTGCCCGCGGCCCAGCCAGACGTCGATGTCGGCAAGCAGGGCGATGCGGCGGATATCCTCCGACCCGGCAGAGGCGGCCAGCCGGT
>NZ_FR893507.1:135111-143901 GCF_000435435.1 Alistipes sp. CAG:29
GATCCTTGCGGGAAAGTTCCGCATCCAGCCGTTCCAGCGCCGCTTCGGTCTGAAGCGAGTATTTTGGGTGCCGCGTACATCCTGCGAGGGAAATGCACGCCAGAAGCACCCACAGGAAGCCGGATCGGGCGGGAAGGGTTCGCAGCATCATGGTTTCGGGTTTTGTGTCAGACAAAAATAAGACAAAAGCCGTTCAATACAAACTTTCCGGGCATAATTCGTCCGCCCTGTCGTCGGAAACCGTCCCGGCAGGACAAACCGAATGCCGCGAAAATTACGGCCAAATGCCTCACGCCATGTTGAAAAACACCGCGCAAGCGGAAAAATATCGAGCAAAACCGTTAACTTCGCAGCAAACGCAAACGACAATGAATACCGAAGCAAACCGAAAGACAGAGTGGGTCGTCGGGATCGGCGAAGCACTCTGGGACATACTGCCCGAAGGGCGGAAGATCGGCGGCGCTCCCGCGAACTTCGCCTACCACATGTCGCAGTTCGGGCTGCGCAGCTGCGCGGTCAGCGCCGTCGGCGACGACGAGGCGGGACGCGAACTCCGCAACCAGCTCCGCGAAAAAGGGGTGGGACATATGCTGGAAACGGTGCCGTTCCCGACCGGGACGGTCGAAGTCACGCTCGACGGGGCGGGCATCCCCAGCTACGAGATCCGGCAGGGCGTAGCCTGGGACAACATACCGTTCACCCCGCAGATCGAGGAGCTCGCCCGGCACACCCGTGCAGCCTGCTTCGGGTCGCTGGCACAGCGCAGCCCCGTATCGCACCGCACGATCGGGCGTTTCCTGGAAACGATGCCCGACGGCGAGGGACAATACAAGGTCTTCGACATCAACCTGCGGCAGCACTTCTACACGCAGCAGGTGGTCGAAGAGTCGCTGCGGAAGTGCAACATCTTGAAGATAAACGACGAAGAACTGGCCGTGGTCGGCAGCATGTTCGGCTTGGAGGGGATGCAGCCCGGGGAGCAGTGCCGCACGCTGCTCGACAGGTACGGGTTGCGGATCGTGATCCTCACCTGCGGCGCCGCCGGGAGTTCGGTATTCGCCCCCGACACCCGGTCATATATCCCCACGCCGCGCGTCGAAGTAGCCGACACGGTCGGTGCAGGGGACTCGTTCACGGCATCGTTCCTGGCCGCCCTGCTCTCGGGGCTCGGCATCGGGGAAGCACACAGGCTGGCCGTGGATGTCGCGGCCCACGTCTGCTCGCAGCACGGCGCCATGCCCCGGCTGCCGGAACGGTTTACCGCTCGGCTGCGCAATGACGGCCCCGCCATACGATAGGGACGACCGGGACGCACGGAATGGGCATCCCGCCCCGGATCGCCGCTCCCCTATCCGGCATAGCTGTGCATGCCGCCCAACAGGAAATTGACCCCGAAATAGGTGACCAGCACCGAGAGGAACGCCGCGATGCAGAACCAATGGAAGAACAACGGCCGGCGGAACCACGGCAGGGATCCGGCATGCAGGGGCAGCGCATAAACCAGCAGCGTAACGAGCGCCCACACCTCCTTGGGATCCCAGCCCCAATAGCGTCCCCACGACACATTGGCCCAGACGGCGCCGACGAAGATACCGGCGGCGAGGCAGAAGACGGCCGGATAGAGCATCAGCCGGCTGACGGCCTGCAGCTGCGCGGCCGCCCCGCGGGCGCGGCGGTGCAGGACGACCCCTGCCACGCCGCCGAACATAACGAACGCCAGCAACGCATAGGCCACCATGACCAGCATCACATGGATGCAGAGCAGCGGCGAGTCGAGAACCGGCATCAGCTGCGTGATCTGAGGGTTCGACTCCCCCATCATCGAAACTATCAGCGACAGCCCGGCGATCAGGTAACCGAAAGGCAGCAGGAACAGGAAGCGGCGGGCGAAGAGCAGCGTGAGCAGCAGCGTACACCATGCCATGAAGCGCATCGTTTCATAGCCGTTCGAAACAGGCCAGTGGCCGCTGACATAGCCCCGCAGCGCCAGCATCAGCGTAAGATACAGTCCTCCGGCGGCAACGCCCGCAAGGAGCCAGCCCCGGGTTTTCGCCCCGAAAGCCCGCCCGCGCACCATCCGGCGGCAGGCATCGAGGAATCCTCCGATCCCGGTCAGGATGAATGCCGCGGCGAGCGGCAGCGACCAATCGAGCCGGTTATAAAGTTTTTCGGCACGGAAACGCAGCCCGGAAGGCATATGCGCCCCGCCCTCCTTCTGCTGGTAGCTGCGGATCTTGCGCAACACCCCTGCGACCCCCGCCCAATCCCGTTTTACGACCAGTTCGCTGACGTAGTTCATCGCCCGGCCGATAAAGAGCGCCTGCCCGTGAGGCAGCTCCCGCGGCAGGCCGTCGACCTGCGACGCCCAGCGCAGCAGGCTGTCCGAAGGGTCGGTATAGGGAAAAATCCGCAGCATACTGCCCGTGCAGACCATCCCGATGATGTTGAATTTCTCATCGGCCTCGCCCGCCGGACGCCCGGCAGCCCCTTCGAGCCGGTATTCGTTGACCCGGTTGCGGAAATCCGACAGCCGCGCATAACGCCCGCCGACCTCCAGCAGGCGGCGTGCCCCGGCACTCCTGATGCGGATCATCGGTTCGCGTTTCCAGTCGTCGTAATAGAACAGCCAGCCGGAAAGCACCTGCTCGGGCGTAAGTCCCCGGTAGCGGCTCTTCCCGCAGAGTTTCACCGTAAAATCCTTAGCCAGGGTCTGCAACGGACAGATACGGTCGTTGTAGTAGACATACAGGTCGCCCAATTCCGCGGCGACCTCGCGCGGAAGCGTCTGCGGCAAGGTGTCAGCCGCCCGGGCACCCTGTACGGCCGCCGTACAGAGGACAAGACACAGCGCCGCCTTGCGGAGCGCAGGGCTGCGCAGCAACCGCCTGAAACCCCCGCGCCTGTCGCACAGGAACGCCAGCATGGAAACGAGCAGCAGCCCGTACCCGGCATAGGTGATGCCGATGCCCCACGGATCATACGAAACGGAAAGGGTCGTACCCCGTCCGTCCTCGTCATAGGCGGACTGGTAGAACCGATAATTCCGGAAAACCAGGATGCGGTTCATGCCGACTTCACCGTGCAGCGACCCGTCGTCGGCCGTCAGGGTGAGAAGGCTGACGAAATCCATCGGCGCACGGGTGCCGGCATAATACTCGATGCGGAAATCGTCCAGCCGGGCCCGGAAGGGCAGTATTTGCTCCGAACCGTCACGGCCGGCGAATGCGGTCGCCCCGGGATCGCCCGTGCGCAGGTGCAACGTCCCCTGCTGGCCGAAGAGCCATGTCACGGAAGCCCCCGCGAGGATGACCGCGAAAGAGAGGTGCAGCAACAGGACGGCGGGCCTGCGCCACAATTTCCGGCGGAACAGGCAGGCCAGCGCCGCGAGGGTGAGGGCACCCCAAAGCGCGGCGAACCAGCCCACGCCGTAGATATGCGCAGCGGAGAAATCCGTACCGTATATCTTTTCAAGTACCGTGGCCGTAACGAGCACCGCCATCACGGCTCCGAGCAGCCCGAAGGCAAGGCGTTTCAACAGTTTCAACAGTTTCATCCGTTCGTTCGTGTGTGAATGCATCGTCCGGACACGGCAAAGGCCGATGCACGGGGCACCGGCGCTTCGCACATATCCGGGAAGGGTTAGATGGATTCGATGAATTCGACCACCGCGTCGCGGTCGTCCTTGCTCAGCGTGCGGAACTTCTCGACCGACCAGCGGGCGTCGCTCTGCGCCGCGCCATGCCACATGATAGCCTCGATGACCGTCCGCGCACGGCAATCGTGCAGGCGGTCGCTGGCGCCCGTGCACTTCTCGCTCAGGCCGCGGCCCCAGAGCGGCGTCGTACGGCACCAGCCCGTGCGGATGTCGTTCACCATGAAGAGCCGGTGCTGCACCATGTCGGAGTAGGGCCAGATCTTCTGATTAGGATAACGCGGCAGGCGGCTGTCGCCGTCGGCAAAGAAACCGTTGGGGTCGGTAAAGACATCGTCGCCCGTCGTCCAGGTCGGACGGTGGCAGGTGGCACAGCCGATCTCGGTGAAGAGCGCCTTGCCGCGTTTGACGTCCGCATCGTCGAGGTTACGCGCCGCCGGTACGGCCAGACCGCGGTGCCAGACCATAAAGTCGACATAGTCCTCATCGCTCATCTCGACAGGCAGTTCTTTGTTCATCAGATAGTTGTAAATATCCTGCGCAACGTCT
The DNA here is from genome assembly GCF_000435435.1 of Alistipes sp. CAG:29. Lineage (NCBI taxonomy): Bacteria > Pseudomonadati > Bacteroidota > Bacteroidia > Bacteroidales > Rikenellaceae > Alistipes > Alistipes sp. CAG:29. The sequence continues at coordinate 139,313 of NZ_FR893507.1, forward strand.
CCCGTCTTGTTCCACGCCGGGAAAAGCGTGTAGAAATCCCGCTGCACATCGGCGTCCTTCGACGCTACTTCGGCATAAGCAGCGGTCATGTAGTGGTAGCGGCGGTCGGAGCGGGTCACGTTGGTGATGTTCCAGATGGCATTGGCACCCGCCGCATCCTGCAACGGGCCGCGGCTCAGGGCATAGGTATAGCGCAGCGGATGGGTGGTCGTCCCGTAGGTCTTGACCCACTCGCCGTTCTTGAAGATCGCGGGATTGAGCGGCACGCCGTTCTGCTCCTGGCGAACGTACTCGGCTTTCAGGTCGCTGTCCGAAATGGCATCCAGCAAACCCGTACCGTAGATGCCGATGGTCGATTCGAGGCGCACGCGCACCTTGGCATAGGGCACCTCGCCCTTGGCGCCGATCAGCGGTACGTAATAGGCGTTCTCGGGGATCGTCACTTCGGGATAGATCAGGCTGTAAGACTCGCCGTCGGGAAACTTATTGCCCCACTCGTCGGTATACTCCTGCCAGCCGATCATGATCTTCGATTCGTCGATCGGGGCTTTGAACGGCGCCACGGCCTGCGTTTGCGGCATACCGGTGAGCGATGTCAGGTAATTGTCGTCCTCGTCGGTGATAACCAGCAGGTAGCCGTTGCCGATCTGGTTGGTGTTGAACGCGCCTTCGATACGCTTACCGTGGCCGTAGCCCGGGTGGCAGTGCAGGCACGAGGTGCGGATATAGAGCGGCCCGAGGCCGTAGCGCACACCCGACGAGTTGGCCGTGAAGGGTTTTTCGAACAGCGCCTCGCCGTTCAGGAAACGCTGCGTCATCGCGGCGTCGTCATCGACGACCGGCGTAGGCTGCTCGTAGGCCACCGACGTGGTGTTGAAAGCCGTGCCGAGTTTGCCGCCGGCGTAATACTCCTCGGGAACGGGGTCGGGATTCGGATCGGGGGCGGGATCCGTCCCCTTGTCATCAGCGCACGCGGCAGCCATCAGGGCTGCCGACATGCACAGGCTGTAAATCAAGTGCTTTTTCATTGCTGAAAATGGTTATTTTTCGACCGACAGTGCCGTCAGCGCCTTCGTAAGCGCGTTCACAAGGTCGTTATTGCAATAGGTGGCGGCATCCTTCCATGCCTGTGCCGTACGGTTGTCGACGAACGGGGCCGGGCAGGCCTCGATCTTTTCGATCGCCGTGGAAATCGCATTGCGAACCTCCGTATCGAGGACGGGGTCGACCACCTCGATCCAGTCGCTCACCGAAGCGTCGCCGGAGGTCATGCCCTGATAGGTGTTCCGGATGCTGATGATGTTGTCGATGAAATCGGTCTTCGAATTCTGGCTGTAAGGCGACTCGATGTAATTGATATCCTCGGAGCTGGTTCCGTTGGCCGGACGGCCGATCTTCTGCGAGCCGACCTCCGTGGCGATGTCGATGCAGCCCTGGATGATCTCCTCGGCGGCATCCTTATAGTTGCGGTACTTGCTGCCGCCCTTCCCCGAATTGCGCATCGAAGCGCCGTAGTCGAAAGTCGGCTCCAGTTCGGCATCGCCCAGGATCGTCTGCTTCTCTTCGGTGACATTGTCCAGCCCCGCCCACGAAGCTTCGAGGCGTACGCACATGTTGCACAGATCGTTGGCCACACCGACCAGGTATACCAGCTGGGGACGGGTGTATTTGCCGAGGGCGCGGGGGCCCGCATTCTCGAAAAGCATGTATTCCAACGCATGGAACCCGAGCAGGCCGTAACCCAGATTGGCGCTGACATAATCGGGATTCCTCTCGATCTCGGCCATCATACTGTTGTTGTTCAGCAGGTTCTGAAGCGCCGTGCCGTCCAGCGGCCAGGAGTCGATATGCGGGTCGATGTCGTAATCGGCCGCAGCGCCGTAAAGGTAGGCCTCGCTGAGCTCCCAGTGCTTGCGCGTGGTGATCCAGTCGTTGCAGGCGGCCTGCACCAGCGGGGTCGTAAGGGTTCCCGCGTCGAAAGCCTCCAGCATGGCCTCGCAATCCTCCTGCAAGGCGATGCTCCCGTCGGCCAGGGCCTTATAGGTCGGAATCACGTTATTGTCGACGAAATCTACGGCAGCATTCTTGAGCGCCTCTTCACGCTCGTCGGCAAACGTGTAATCGCCGTCGCTGTCGCTGCACGATGCGGCCCCGAGCGCCAGGACGAGTGCCGCGGCTGCATAAACGGAATTTTTGAACAGATTTTTCATATTCTCATTATGATTTGGTTAACGTCTGAAAAAGCCGGAATAGGCGATCCCCAGCGAAAGGGAGGGCTCGTTTTTGAAACGCCCCGTGCGGGTCTCCCCGGTGGCGGAGTCGGTGTAGTCGTACGACCGGAGCAGGCCGATGCCGTACTCGGCCTTGATGACAATGTTCTTGATCGGGTAATAGTTGAACCCGACGGCTACCCGCTGGCGGCCGCACCAGTCCTGGCGGATCACCGACTTGGCGGTATCGAACATCGAATCGTAGAACTCATAACGGCCGAAGACGTAGAAGCGGTGTCCCCTCTCCTTGAGCTTGCGTATCTGCGAGAAGATGTCGTAACCGGCTTCCACCCCCGTGGCGATGGCGTCCGAACCCACATATTGCTTGGGCGAGGGCGATGCGTTGGGCATATCGCGGTTGAACTGGGAAATCTTGTCCGAATTGGTCAGGTGCCCGTAGTCGAAGTTACCGCGAACGATCCAGTTATGGGCATCGTAGAGGAAATCGAAGGCGCCGATCATCACCGTACCCTTCACGTCCTTGTATCTGTCCGCACCGGTACGGTTGGCACTCAGGGTATTGCTGAAACTGTTGCCCGCATAGCCGCTCAGGCTCAGGCGCAAGCCCGGGACGGAGTAGTTGTCGATGCGGAACGCCCCGGCATAGGCATTGGCGATCTTGAATTCGTAGGGGCTTCCGGCACCGCCGCTGACCCAACCGTTGTCGCCGAACCGGTCGGAATCCAGTCCCGGCAGGAACATCACCTCGTAACGCCAGTCACCGGCACGTCCCCAGAGGCTGATGCCCGTTTCGTGCCATGTGCAGGGCAGGATCGTATTCTCGCCCTCGGGACGGTAGACCCCGAAGAACTCGGTGGGCATGTGGTGCTGGTTAGTCCCGCCGACGGGCACGATCATATGCCCCAGGCGCAGGTTGAAGGCCGGGCTGAAGCTTTTCTGGAGCCAGAACTGTTCGAGGGCGACCTCGCCGCCGCGTTCGATCTCCGACTCATACTCGCCGCCCTCCTCGAATTCGGTTTCGAAGGCGCTCTCCGTGCCGCCGTGCTCGAATTCGATCTCGGTGCCCATCGACCAGCCGCGCCCGAAATCGTAGCCCAGGTAGATGACCACGTGCGGGAGGTCGAAGCGACCGTGGCTTTTGTCATTCTTGTACTTGTCAGGGCTGATATAACGCAGGTAGTTGTCGCTGAAGAAATTGCGCGTCATGACGGCCTCGCCGTACCCGCCTACGGTCAGCCGTGAGGGTTTGTCGGCCTCTTTGCTGACGGCGGTCTTCACTTCGGAAGAGAGCTCGGCCCGGATCTCCGACAGGAGTTCGGCTTTCAGCTGTGCCTTCAGCTCGGCATTGGCAGCCGAATCGGCCGCGGCCACAGGTTCGGGGGCGTTCACGGCTTCCTGGGCATGCAGGGTAACACCCGCCAGTAATAAAATAGGGGTAAACAGTAAAATTCCAAGACGCATAGGCTCTCCGTTTATTTTGTTTGCGGTGGCAAAGTTAAGGTGCCCGCCGAGCCCGGGCAATTCCCTGTTTTAGGTAATTTTCGGGACAGAATAATAACATGTAGGTATTGCTCCCGACGGTAGGGGAATGCGGCGGGTGCCGGTCGTTTCGCCGGCGTTTTTTGCCGTTTCGCCGGAAACGGGCATACACGAACCCGCAACCGGCCCCGTTTTTACCACGAACGGGTGCAATTATACCTTCCGGCAGCGGAGGCATAGCGGGTTTTTTCGTATCTTTGCATATCCCTCATTAAAGACAACCTCTCCGGTATGAAAAAAAAGAAATGGATCATCACGTCCGTCATCCTCGTAGTATTCTGTACAGGGCTGGTCGTTTACAACCACTACCGCGGCAGTTCGTCAGCCGCCGACGCCGACCCGTCGGAAATCAGCATACCCCGGAAAAGCAGCGTCCTGAACGTCAACGGGCTCGTCGTGCGGCCGCAAACCCTCACGGACGGAATCACCTCGGTGGGCAGCCTGCTCCCCGACGAGGAGGTAGACCTCTCGTTCGAGACCTCGGGCAAGATCGTCTCGATCAACTTCCAGGAAGGCTCAACCGTCCGCAAGGGCGAATTGCTGGCCAAAGTCAACGACAAACCGCTGCTGGCACAGCTGTCGCGCTACGAAGCGCAGCTCAAACTGGCCGAAGACCGTGTTTACCGCCAGAGTGCCCTGCTCGAAAAGGACGCCGTCAGCCTGGAAGCCTACGAACAGGCACGCACCGAACTGGCGATGCTCAACGCCGATATCGACATCGTGCGTTCGAACATCGCGCTCACGGAGCTGCACGCCCCGTTCGACGGCGTGATCGGCCTGCGCAACGTCAGCGAAGGCGCCTATGCCTCGCCGAGCGTC
>NZ_FR893507.1:143921-159086 GCF_000435435.1 Alistipes sp. CAG:29
CGAGCGTCGTGGTGGCCAAGCTGACCAAAATCAAGCCGCTGAAGATCGACCTCTCCGTCCCGGAGCGCTACGCCAGCCAGATAAAACCCGGGACGCGCCTCACGTTCACGGTCGAGGGGTACAACGAGACGTTCCACGCCGAGGTATATGCCACCGAGTCGAAGATCGACCCCAATACCCACTACTTCTCGGTGCGTGCGCACTACCCCAATACGCGGGGCAGGCTGCTGCCCGGACGCTTCGTAAGCGTAAAGATCCGGATGCACGACATCCCCGACGCCATCGCCATCCCGACCCAGGCCGTCGTCCCCGAGATGGGCGTGGACAAGGTATTCCTCTACAAGGGCGGCAAAGCCCACGCCGTAGCCATAAAAACCGGGCTGAGGACGGAATCGCGGATACAGGTCGTCGAGGGGTTGGCCCCGGGCGACACGCTGATCGTCTCCGGCACGCTCCAGCTGCGTGAAGGGCTCCCCGTAAAACTCGACACCGTCGAATAAAACCGCCGCCGCATGAATATTTCCGAACTGAGCATCCGGCGGCCGGTAATGGCATCGGTGCTGACGATCATCATCCTGCTATTCGGTTTCATCGGGTACAGCTACCTCGGCGTACGCGAATACCCGAGTGTCGACAACCCCATCATCTCGGTGACGTGCTCCTATCCGGGAGCCAATGCCGATGTGATCGAGAACCAGATCACCGAGCCGCTCGAACAGAACATAAACGGCATCCCGGGCATCCGCTCGATGTCGAGCGTCAGCAGCCAGGGACAGAGCCGCATCACGGTCGAATTCGAACTCTCGGTAGACCTGGAAACCGCGGCCAACGACGTGCGCGACAAAGTGTCGCGCGCCCAGCGCTACCTGCCCCGCGACTGCGACCCTCCGACGGTCACCAAAGCCGATGCCGACGCCACACCGATCCTGATGGTAACCATCCAGAGCGACAAACGTTCGCTGCTGGAGCTGAGCGAGATCGCCGACCTGACGGTCAAGGAGCAGCTGCAGACGATCAACAACGTCAGCGGCGTGCAGATATGGGGTGAGAAACGCTACTCGATGCGCCTGTGGCTCGACCCGGCCAAGATGGCCGGATACGGCATTACGCCCGTGGACATCAAGAACGCCCTCGACCGCGAAAACGTAGAGCTTCCCTCGGGCAGCATCGAAGGCAACACCACCGAGCTGACGATCCGCACGATGGGGCTGATGCACACCACGCAGGAGTTCAACGACCTGGTCGTACGCGAAGCCTCCAACCGCATCATCCGCCTGAGCGACGTGGGACGCGCCGAACTGGGCCCCCAGGATACGCGCAGCTACATGAAGATGAACGGTATCCCGATGGTGGGCGTCGTGGTGATCCCCCAGCCGGGAGCCAACCACATCGACATCGCCGATGCGGTTTACCAGCGCATGGAGACGATGAAGAAAGACCTGCCGGACGACGTGGTGACCTCCTACGGGTTCGACAACACGCGCTTCATCCGCGCCTCGATCGACGAGGTGCGACAGACCGTCTACGAGGCCTTCATCCTGGTCATCATCATCATCTTCCTCTTCCTGCGCAACTGGCGCGTGACGCTCATCCCGTGCATCGTGATCCCGGTCTCGCTCATCGGCACGTTCTTCCTGATGTACGTCGCCGGGTTCTCGATCAACGTGCTGTCGATGCTGGCCGTGGTGCTCTCGGTCGGGCTGGTGGTCGACGATGCCATCGTGATGACCGAGAACATCTACATCCGCATCGAACGCGGCATGACGCCCAAGGAGGCCGGCATCGAAGGCGCCAAGGAGATCTTCTTCGCCGTCATCTCGACGTCGGTCACGCTGATCGCCGTGTTCTTCCCGATCGTCTTCATGGAGGGCATGACCGGCCGCCTGTTCCGCGAATTCAGCATGGTGATCTCGGGCGCGGTGGTCATCTCGACCTTCGCTGCGCTGACCATCACCCCGATGCTGGCGACCAAACTGCTGGTGCGGCAGGAGCGCAAGAGCTGGTTTTACAGCAAGACCGAGCCCTTCTTCGTGGGAATGAACAACTTTTACCAGCGCACGCTGGCCGGGTTCCTGCGGCGGCGCTGGGTGGCATTGCCGCTCATCGCCCTGATGGTCGGACTGATCGGCTGGCTGTGGCGGGCCATCCCGGCGGAAATGGCGCCGCTCGAAGACCGTTCGCAGATTTCGATCATTACCCGCGGGTCGGAAGGCGCCACCTACGAATACCTGCGCGACTACACCGAGGACATCAACCGCCTGGTCGATTCGCTCGTGCCGGAGGCCCAGTCGGTCACGGCACGCGTATCGAGCGGCTCGGGCAACGTCCGCATCGCCCTGACCGACATCTCGGAACGCAAACGTTCGCAGATGGAGATCGCCGAGGAGCTTTCGGCGGCCGTGCGTACCAAGACCAAGGCCCGCGCCTTCGTGCAGCAGCAGAGCACCTTCGGCGGCCGCCGCGGCAACATGCCCGTGCAGTACGTCCTGCAGGCCACCGGCATCGAACGGTTGCAGGAGGTGCTGCCCGAATTCATGCGCAAGGTCTACGAAAGCCCCGTGTTCCAGATGGCCGACGTCGACCTGAAATTCAGCAAGCCCGAAGCGCGCATCATCATCAACCGCGACAAGTCGAACCTGCTGGGCGTCTCGACGCGCGACATCGCCCAGACGCTCCAGTACGGGCTCAGCGGCCAGCGTATGGGCTACTTCTACATGAACGGCAAGCAATACGAGATACTGGCCGAAATCAACCGCCAGCAACGCAACAAGCCCGCCGACCTGCGGTCGATCTACGTACGCAGCGACAAGGGCGAGATGATCCAGCTGGACAACCTGATCGCACTGGAAGAGAACGTCGCCCCGCCGCAATTGTACCACTACAACCGGTTCCTCTCGGCGACCGTATCGGCCGGGCTGGCGAAGGGCAAGACCATCGGGCAGGGGCTCGACGAAATGGATCGCATCGCCGCCGAAACGCTCGGCGACGATTTCCGCACGGCGCTGGCCGGCGACTCGAAGGAGTTCCGTGAAAGTTCGTCGAGCCTGATGTTCGCCTTCCTGCTGGCCATCCTGCTGATCTACCTGATCCTCGCGGCACAGTTCGAGAGCTTCAAAGACCCGCTGGTCATCATGCTCACCGTGCCGCTGGCCATTGCGGGGGCACTGGTGTTCATGGCCGCCAACGGGCAGACGATGAACATCTTCAGCCAGATCGGCATCATCATGCTCATCGGCCTGGTGGCCAAGAACGGCATCCTGATCGTGGAGTTCGCCAACCAGAAGCAGGAAGCGGGAATCGACAAACTGCACGCCATCGAGGAAGCCTCGCTGCAACGCCTGCGCCCGATCCTGATGACGAGCGCCTCGACCATCCTCGGCCTGCTGCCGCTGACCGTCGCCACGGGCGAAGGTGCCAACGGACGTATCGCCATGGGTATCGCCGTAGTGGGCGGTATGGTGGTATCCACCCTGCTGACGCTCTACATCGTCCCGGCAATATACAGCTACGTATCGACAGACCGGAGTAAGAAACAGAAATAAGGAAGCCCAATGAAACGAGTGATTTTATCGGCCCTGGCCGCGGGGATTTTCGCAACGGCGGCGGCACAGGAGGAGCTGACCCTCCGCAAGTGCCTGGAAATAGGGTTGGAAAACAACTACGACATACGCATCGTGCGCAATGAGGAGCGCATCAGCGACAACAATGCCACGGCGGCAAATGCCGGCATGGTGCCGACGATCGACTTCGAGGCGGGTTATTCGGGGGCGCTGGACAACGAGCGCACCACACCGCGCGAAGGGGACGCATGGTCGGACAACGGCATCTACGACCAGACGTTCAACGCCGGGATCAACCTCAACTGGACGATTTTCGACGGATTCCGCATCCGCACCAACTACAAAAAGCTCAAAGAGATGCAGGAGATGGGCACTGTCCGCACCCGCATCACGATCGAGGACTTCGTAGCCAGCCTGACGGCCGAATACTACAATTACGTCCAGCAAACGCTGCGCCTGCAGAATTTCCGCTATGCCGTGGCGCTTTCGCGCGAGCGGCTGCGCATCACCGAAGCGCGGGTCAGCGTCGGCAATTTCTCGCGCCTCGACCTGTTGCAGGCACGCGTGGACTTCAATGCCGACAGTTCGAAATATATGTCCCAGCAGGAGCTGGTTTCGGCTTCGCGCATCCGCATCAACGAACTGCTGGCCAACAAGGACGTCAACGAAATGCTCTGCATCCGCGACTCGGTGATCGAGGTCAACGGCGAGCTCAAATGGGAGGAGCTGCTGGCGCAGACGCTCGACACGAATGCCTCGCTGCTGCTGGCAGGGCATGACAATGTGCTGGCCGAACTCGACCTGAAAACCGTGCAGGCGCGCAACTACCCCTACCTGAACCTGACGACGGGATACGGTTACACCTACAACCGTTTCGGGAACGGGACGACCCGGTCGCGCGGAACGCTGGGACTGAACGCCGGGGTGAAACTCGGCATCACGATCTTCGACGGCAACCGCCGCCGGGAGCAGCGCAACGCCCGCATCGACGTGGAAAATGCGCAGCTCACGCGCGAAAGGCTCGAGCAGTCGCTGCGTGCCAACCTGTCGAACTTCTGGCAGGCCTACCGCAACAACCTCGAGGTGATCCAACTGGAAAAGGAGAACCTGATCGCCGCCAAGGAGAACTACGAGATCGCCATGGAACGTTACCTGCTGGGCGACCTGCCGGGCATCGAGATGCGCGAAGCGCAGAAGAGCCTGCTCGATGCCGAAGAGCGCATCCTCACGGCCAAATACAATACGAAGGTTTGTGAAATATCGTTGCAGCAGATCAGCGGCAACGTCATGACTTACATGGAATAAACCCGCGGTTCTCTGCTCGTCCCGGGCATCGGGGAACGCGCCGCGAGGAAATCACGGAACAGCCGCCTGTAATTCCCGCAGACAGGGATATACTCCTTGCGAAGACGATGCGGTTGCGGTCGATCACGCGGATTCCGGCGGGCAAGCCCCCCTGCAAAACAAGGGTGCCCGGCGTGCGTTACGCCGGGCACCCTCTCCTACCCAACCTGTCCGGGCCCTGCCCGGACATCGTTACCCGTTACAAATCAATACGCTTGCAGGACGCACCCGCCACCTCGAAGGGCTTGTCCACGCCGGGTAACGAAACCTTATGTTTTTTTTCATCCATATTGACAACGATATAGACCTTGCGGCCGTCCGGCTTCCGCCACTCGGCGGCCAGCACCGACGCGTCATCGCCGAACCCGGGGATCTTCACGATGGGATTGTCGCCCGCCGGGGTGAGCTCGCGGATGAAGAGGCCGCCGTACACGACATCGTGCAGGCTGCGGCGGAAATCCATGAGCGTCTTCATGAAACGCGCCTCGCTGACGGCCTGTTCCGACATCAGCGGGACGGGGTCGACCCACCCGATCTGCGAACCCCACAACAATGCCTTCGCCAGTTCGTAACGGAAGTCGCCCAGCGACATCTTATCCGCCTCGCTCGGCGTATAGGTGAAGGCGCTGGTGACGGCACGGTCGGAATAGACCATCGGGAACACCGGCCGGATGATGCAGTTGTCCTCCTCATGGGGCGTATTGACGACCAGCAGCATGTCGAACAGGTCGATATAGCACTCGGCATTCTCCTCGCTGGTCAGGATCCTGTCCTCGAGCAGGTGGTGTGCGCGGATCTCGCCGATAAGCCTGCGGTAGCCGTCGTACCAGAAATCGCCGCCCCCGACCGGGTGGCCGTGCGCCTCGTTCCAACAGGGTTCGGGCGCCGCCGCAGCGATCTGGTCGATATAGATTCCGTCCACCCCGACCGCGTGTTGCAGGCTGTCCACCAGCCCGATGATCTTCCGGTGCCAAATATCCGTCGAGGGGCAGGTCACCGTATTGAGGACTTTCGACGTGGGGTAAATCTCGGTATAGAGCGACCCGTCGGGTTTACGGCACGACGCGTCGTAACCGCGGTCGCGCTTATAGCTGTCGGCCGCCGGATCCCAGAGCCGGCCGTTGATATAGGGCGTCACACGCGCCCCCAAAGACTGGGCGCTCCGCACCATCCCTGCGAAACGCTCCTGTGCGGGCAGGTAATCGGGATAGTGGGTATCGTAGGGGTAATGATGCCAGAAATACCAGTGCACCCCCAGCCCTTTCCCGAAATACCGGGCGGCACGCCGGACGGCATCGTACGTCCGGTCGGTCACATGCTTGGCACGCACCCACGCGTCGGCATCGTAACACCACTGCGGGATATTGCGCGAGGCGAGCGGCTTATGGCCCCATTCGGTCGTGAAGGTAAACGGACGGTACCACCTGACAACGGCATCTTCCCAACCCTTCGGCGTGAAACCCGTGACCGAGATCCACGGCAGGCGGAACGTCCCGTCCGCGATCCATCCGGCCGAGGCGGGGATGGCATCGCTGAACGCAACCGTCGTCGGCGTACACTGCGCCGAATAGGTCTTTCCGCAGCCGCGGCGGTCTTCCGTCCCGTAATAGAACGCACCCTCGGCATTGTGTACCACGAGGAACTGCATGGCGGAGGCATGCGACGGGTAACGGGCTTCGAACGTGGCGATGTCGAGCGGCTTCTCGACGCCCCAGCCTTCGGTGGTGATGATCCTGCCGTCTTCGGGGCGTTCGATCACGACATTGGGGAATTTCAGATCCGTGACCAGCCACCCGGCGGGCAGGTCGGCCTCTATGTTCCATTGCAGCAGCTCGCCGCCGTCGGGAAGCGTCACGTACATCCGCACGGGATATTTCACCGGCGAGTAGTCCAGCGTCAGCTCCCACGTGAACACCAAAGTTTTGGCATGGGCGTCATCGCGCACCTGCACCCCGCGGTAAACGGCATGTTCGGGTTTCAACTCCGGGTTTTCTCCCTGGGAACCTTTGTATATCAGGATCCACGGCGTTTCGTTCTTGCCTGCCGCGACGACCTGTTTCCCGTTGAGCACCAGTTTCTCGATGTCGAAGCTTCCGCTCCCGCTGAAAACGGCCTCGACCGCACCGTTAGACAGGGTGTAGTCCTCGCCTGTACGGCTTGCGGCCGTTTTATCCTGTGCGAATATTTGCGTGTGTAGCAGGAGGCCCGCCACCAGCATACAACAATTTTTAATCATCATTTATTCCGGGTATTTTATTGAATTTTCAACTCAGCGCAGTTCCATGCGGTACGGCCGGCGTAGCCGGATGCGGGCATAAACGGCAAATATAATATACATAGGTATACCTTGTTAGCCGGTAAGCCCGAAAGTTTACAGGACAAAAATAAGCAAAAATATTTTACTTACAAGCCCAGGAACAGTAAAAAACTTTTCAAATCATTGAAGCGGCAAAAATCAGGGCATGCAATTATTATCCGTCAGGAACAATTCGGGAACAAGCGAAATATAAAAATATAAAATATTGTATTACACAATCTTAAGAACAAAGACCAGCCTAAGCCAGTGCCCAGAAGCCAAGTGCCTGATAAAAAGGATATTAGTTTTTCAAAAAAAAATCACGGTTCGAAAGCAAGGAACAAAATATTGATAATCAATAAATTATATATACAAATTCGCCAACAGGCAAATCGCACCGCACCGCATTAAAGTAAAAAACTTATCAAAAATAGTAATGATAATAATTTTATTGTTATATTTGTTACCGGATAATGAATACTTTTAACTGAATTTCACAGAAAAGAAAGTACCACACAGGCCGTATGTTGTCGTGTATCAAGTTCTTTCGGCATTGACGGCCGTATCGGCAGACGAATTATAAAACCGACTAATTATTCACCATACCTAAAAACTAAAACATGCCTATGGTAAAACAGACGAGACCCGAACTATTGACTTCCTGAAAACACTAATCCAAAGTGCTTCTAGCCAAGCAAGGATCAATCCAACACGTACGGGCCTGCGGCGCCCGACCGACGCCCGAACCGTACAAATCTACATTAAGTAATTATAAATGAGGAAATATGACAATGACTATACAAAAGCTCTTTTGTAAAATAATGCTCCGGTCATTCGTGTTGATACTGGGGCTTATATCGGTTACGGAATTGAGCGCAAATCCCGAATTTGTGTATTCCGCAAGCAGCCTGGAATCGTCTGTTACCGCCCCGCAAGGGGGGGGGAACGTCAAGATGACCGGACGCGTCCTGGACGAGACCAAGGCGGGTGTACCGGGAGCCACCGTGATCGTCAAGGGCAGTACCCGCGGTGTCATCACGGGTAATGACGGTACCTTCTCGATCGACGTGAAGCCGACCGATGTAATCGAGATTTCGTACCTGGGTTATGAAACCCAGAGCATTCCCGTCGGAACGAAGACCAACATCGTGACCGAGCTGGTGCGCAAGGTTTCCGAACTGGAGGCGGTAACCGTAGTCGCATACGGTAAACAGCGCAAGGAGAGTATCATCGGCGCCATCAACACCATCGACGCCGGCGAACTGGAAGTGGCAAGCGGCTCGCTCTCCTCGAACCTCGCCGGCAAACTGGCGGGTATCGTCGTAATGCAGCGTACGGGCGAACCCGGATCGAGCGCCGAGTTCTGGATCCGCGGACAGAGTACGTTCGGTGCCAAAACCACCCCGCTGGTGCTCGTCGACGGTATCGAGCGCGACATGGACTTTGTCGACGCGGACGACATCGCCACGTTCTCCATCCTGAAGGACGCAACGGCGACCGCCCTCTACGGTGTGCGCGGTGCGAACGGCATCATCCTGATCACCACCAAACGAGGCACCGAAATGACGGCGCCCCAGATCCGCGTCAAGGCCGAATTCGGCATTACGCAGCCTGTCCAGCTGCCCGAGCTGGCGAACGCTTCGCAGTGGATCGACTACTACAACGAACTCTACCGCGACAGCGGCAGCACCGAGATGCCGATTTCGGACTATGCCCGCCAGATGTACCTGAGCGGCCGCGACCCCGACCTCTATCCGAACGTCGACTGGGTCAACACCATCTTCAAGGACTTGGCCATGACCGGGCGCGTACACGCGAGCGTCACGGGCGGCTCCCCGAAAATCCGTTACTACGTTTCGGCATCCTACTACACGGAAGGCGGTATGTTCAATGTCGCGGACAATGACCGTTACGATGCCCAGATGAACTTCAACAAGTACAGCTTCCGCTCGAACATCGACATCGACATTACCAAGTCGACGCAGCTGGGTCTTTCGCTGTCTACGCAGTATACCACCAAGAACGCGCCATGTACGAGCACGAACGACCTGTACGCCTATACGATGTACGTAACCCCCGTGGCTACGCCGACCGTATATTCCAACGGCATGCTGGCGATCCCGCAGGAGTCGGGCTCGGTCAACCCCTACAACATGCTGAACAACACCGGATACAGACGTTACAACACCATGGTGGCGCAATCCCTGTTGTCGCTTACGCAGGATTTCTCGGACATCATTACCCCCGGACTGAAAGCCAATGTGAAATTCGCATGGGACGCCCAGAATGCGACCCTCCTGGAGCGGGCAATGTCCCCGGTAACCTACTACGCCACCGGGCGCGATGAAAACGGCGAACTGATGCTGACCGCTGCCAATCCCAACGGCAGTAACTATATGAAGCTCGCAACATCGGACTCCTCGGGTACGACGGCCATCAATTTCGAGGGCTCGCTTATCTATGAGCGCCTCTTCGCGGAAGACCACCGCGTAAGCGGCATGTTCCTCTACTCGGTACGCAGCAAATCCAAGAACAGGCCGCTCAATTACATCGACGCCTACCCGACTAAGAACATGGGTATCGCCGGACGTTTCACCTATGCCTTCCGCGACAAGTATTTCGCCGAGTTCAACTTCGGTTACAACGGTTCGGAGAATTTCGCTCCCGGCAAGCGCTACGGCTTCTTCCCCTCCTACGCCGTAGGATACATGATCAGCAACGAAAAATTCTGGGAGCCGCTGCGCGACAAGATCAACATCCTGAAGATCCGCGCCTCGTACGGTAAGATCGGTAACGACGAAATCGGCGGAAGCCGCCGCTTCGCCTACAATACGACCATGAACACCAATGCCGGCGGGTTCACTTTCGGTGACATGGGACAAACCTACCTGCCCGGCTATTCGACCGGCGAGTACGGCAATCCCGACGTTGCCTGGGAAGAGGCGACGAAGGCCGACGTCGGTATCGAACTGGGGCTGTTCAACAAGATCAAGATCCAGGCGGACTATTTCTATGAGAAACGCGAAGGCATCTTCATCCAGCGCGAATCCACCCCGTCGGTGGTCGGCACGAAAACGGCGCAGTGGGTCAACCTCGGCCGCATGAAGAACCAGGGTTTCGACATGTCGCTCGAATTCGACCACAGCTTCAACAAGGATTTCAGCATATCGGCACGCGGTAACTTCACCTACAACCGCAACAAGAAACTCTACGACGACAAACCCGACCAGATCTGGAAATACCAGAACCTCGCCGGCTTTGCCAACAACCAGCAGTTCGGCCTGATTGCCGAAGGACTGTTCGAGTCGGAAGAGGATATCGCCAACTGGCCCAAGCAGGATTTCGGTACCGTACGCCCGGGTGACATCAAGTACCGCGACGTCAACGGCGACGGCGTGGTCAACACCTTCGACAAGGTGGCCATCGGCTATACGCTCGTACCGGAGATCAACTACGGTTTCGGCGCCAGCCTCAAATGGAAAGGCATCGACGTATCGGTATTCTTCTCGGGCGTGGGCCACGTGACCCGCATCATCCAGGGCCAGAACCTCTTCGGCGCTTCGTCGACGATCCTCCGCATGGGACAGATTTTCGAGGATGTGGCCAAGAACCGCTGGACGCTCGACAACCAGAATCCCAACGCACCCTACCCCCGTCTGTCGCTCAACAAGGTGGACAACAACCAGCAACTTTCGACCTACTGGCAGCGCGACATGAGTTTCCTGCGTCTGAAAGACGCGGAGATCGGCTATACACTACCCGAAAGCATGACCAAGAAATGGGGCCTGTCCAAGATCAGGTTCTATATCCAGGGAAAGAACCTGATTACATTCAGCGATTTCAAGCTCTGGGATCCTGAGGTAAATGCGAATTACGGTAATGTATACCCCCTTATACGTACCTTTGCAATCGGTGCAAACGTCAACTTCTAAAAAAGGATAAGCTATGAAAAAAATACGAATATTCGCAACCGCCCTCTTACTGGCCTTTACGCTGTCCTCCTGCGAGTCGTTCTTCGACGTGGAACTGGACGACCAGGCCAAGATCGAGGATATTTTCCGGCAAAAAACCGAAGTCCAGAAATACCTGAGCCACCTTTACTCCTACATTCCCCAGGAAGAAGAGGTCGTAGGCATGCACGGCTGGACGGTAGGACGCTCCGACGAAGCGCTCTTCTCGTGGTACCAGTGGGTCTACTACACCCAGTTCAGAACCGGTAATTACAGTAGCGCCACGACCAACTTCAATTACTGGCCGGATTACTACATCGGCATCAACCAGTGCTCCATCTTCCTGAAATATATCGACCTCGACAAGGAAGACACCCCGACGACAGTTGCCTATATGAAGGCCGAGGCCCGCTTCCTGCGCGCCTACTACTACTTCCTGCTGTTCCGCCAATACGGCCCGGTATTCATCTGGGGCGACCAGATCGCCGACGAGACGATCGACGCCAAGAGCGTAGACCGCCACACCGTACAGGAGAACATCGACTTCATGGTCGGGGAGCTCGACGCGATCAAAAACGACCTGCCGGTACGTACCGACGACATCGGTATCGACGGCAAACAGTGGGCCGGCCGTGTTACGCGCGGTGCAGCCTTGGCGCTGAAATCGCGCATACTGCTTTACGCAGCATCGCCGTTATACAACGGGTGCGACCTTTACAAAGGCCAGATGCAGAACATTCGCGGGGAATTCCTCTTCCCGCAGAGCAAGGACGAGACCAAATGGGAGGCAGCCGCACAGGCAGCCTGGGATGTGATCGAGTTGGCAGAGACCGGTTTGTACGATCTCTACAAGGATACGGAACAGACCGATGAGTTCACGCGTTACATGTCCTCTTATCAGGGCGTAAGGCTGAAGCCCTGGAACAAGGAGACCATCTGGGGCTGGTGGAGCCGCTCGGGCGGTTATTCGTGGCTTGGCGGCACCGGAGGTCTGCTGGCATGCGCCATGCCCGGCATGACAAGCGGCGGCGCATCGGGTGTCGTTTACCAGGGATACGGCGGTATCCAACCTTCGCTGAAATTGGTAGACAGCTATCCCATGTACACGACCGGACGCTATCCCGTGACAGGCTACCAGGGTGAGAACGACATGTCGAAACCCATCGTCGACCCGCAATCGGGTTATCAGGCCACCGGCTTCACCGAAGGGTACAAACAGCCCGGTATCGACTGGGGCGACGGCATCAAGGCCCACAACAGTTGTATCAACCGCGATCCCCGTTATTACGCCTGCCTCGTACCCAACGGTTTCTGGTGGCCCAACAAGACGGAGAATATCAAGTTCACCTGCTACAACAACGATGCTTGCACCAATAAGTGGAATGCTGGTGAAGGCGGCGGTATCACCCGCGTAGGCTATGTATGGCGCCGTTTGCTCGAAACCAACAAGTCGCTGCGCGAAGCCAAGGATTACACTTCGATGCAAACGGTTTATCCGGCCTTCCGCCTGGCGGAAATCTATCTCAACTACGCCGAGGCCTGCAACGAAAAGCCCCAGCGCGACGAGACCGCAGCGCTCGAATACCTGAACAGGGTACGCGCACGTGTCGGACTGAAAAAGATCGAGGTCGCTTACCCCGAAATCAAAGGGAACAAGGAGCTGCTCCGCTGGTGCATCCAGAAAGAACGCATGGTAGAGTTCGGACTGGAAGCGATGCGCCACTACGACGCCTGCCGCTGGATGATCGCCAAGGAAGAATACCCGAGCGAGAACTGGACGCTGCACGTAAGCGCCACCACGTACGAAGAGTCCTACGAACGCGTACACACCGACTACGTCGGCGCCCCGGCCGTATTCCGCGACAAGGACTATCTCCACCCGATCAATGCGGCACAGATGGCCGAAATGACCAATATGACCCAGAATTACGGACATTAATAAATGCTCGAACCTATGAAAATAAATATGTGGAAACTGTTGATTGCAGGACTGTTTGCTTCGGCCGCTCTGGCCGGCTGCGAGGACAATCGCAACAACTTCATGGTAGACGATACGCTCTCATTCGTCAATGAGGAACAATATGCAGGCGTATCGGTTTATAATGGGAAATACGAATTCGCCATACTGAAAAACGGCAAGGGGCAGCAAAGCGCCAAAGCGCTCCTCAGCGTCTCGGAAACTGCCCTGGCCGAGTACAACGCGGCCAACGGCACCAACTACGCGGTGCTGCCGGCGAATTGTTACAAACTCTCCTCTTCGACGATCGGGTTCTCGGATGGCGACACCCGTAAATTCGTCGAGGTTACGTGGGATGACGCAGCCATCTTCGCCCTCGGCGAGGGTACGGAGTATGCCATTCCGCTTGAGCTCACCACGGTCAACGACGCGCTGGCCGTCGACGCGAACCGCAATGTGAAGATCATCAACCCCAAGCGCGCTTCGATCGGCATGGAGAAGGAACTGGCAACACCGTTCCACCCCACCGCTACGCACGAGGAGATTACCTTCGACGGCAACATCGTGCTCGACAATGCCATCACGACAATGGATCTGACGGTGAACTACGCGATCGACAACAGCCTCGTGGAGGCCTACAACCAGGCCAACGGGACGAACTACCTGGCCGCGCCCGAAGGGTTCGCCAGGCTGGACGCCGCCAGCTCGCAGATCGCAGCAGGCGAGACGACGGCCAAGTTCTCGGGCAAGATCAACTCCGACAAGCTGTTCACGGGCAGCAACCTCGATATCGTGGGCGACCTGCTCGTGCCGGTGCGCATCACCTCCGCGTCGCTGGACGGTATCACCGTCACCACCGAGGTCATGTATGTCCCCTTCTCGATGGACAAGGAACTGAAGGGCCCGTGGAAATTGCTCGAAGGCGAGGATAACTGCTATGCAAAAGACCCGAACAACGGCGGGGCCGCATGGATCATGCAGTATACAGCCGACAAACTGTTCGATGGGGAAATTACCGCCGGCCACGAATGGATATCCTGGTTCGCCACTCAAATCGAATTCCCGATAACGTTCGTCGTGGATATGGGACAGCGGCAGGTGTTCACGAAATTCCGGATCAGCGATTACTCGACCCACCAGGGTAATTACCGGGATTATGAGATCTACACGGCCGAAGAGTATAGCGGTGCAAGCACCCAGTGGAATCTGGTAGCCAGCGGTAAGCGTGATTTCAACTGGACAGGTGTGCCGACGCCCTATGACTATGCAGTCCAGAAAACGATCGCAGGCCGTTACCTGAAATTCGTGATTGTCAAACCCGAATACGCCCAAACCGGAGACTATCTGTATGGCCGCGGTAAACTGGCTGACGTACAGGGTCTGGGATTCTAACGACAGATGTTGAATAATTAATCCCGTTGTGAGTTCATTCTCTTTCACAACGGGATTAATTTTAATTTTACGAATTACGACTTACCGACTACGATGCTCAAATTCCTGAAAAATATCGTTCCGTTCGCAGCGGCCGCAGGATGCCTGCTTCTCGCGGGCGGTTGTTCCCGGACTATGTACCCGCAGGGGCAGCACCGCAGAGACCTGCAACCCCCCACGGATGCCGTGTTATGTTACGGCGGCAGCCACCACCGCACCCCTTTCCTGTGGGATAAGGAGCGGCTGGCACCCTATGTCACCTATGTCGATAAAGAGGGCACAGAGCACTGGCTCTTCGACGGGTTCATCTTCCTGGAATTCCAGGACACGAACCGCCCCGACGCAGAACTCTACGCCTTCGAGACGGGGCATCTGCGTGACACGGGCGAATCGGCCGGCAAAGCGCAATGGCAGGAGCTGATCGACTATTATTTCACGGACGGCAACGGGGTCGAGGCCCTCGAAGAGGCCGTGAAGGAGGCCGCCGCGCGGTTGGGCAAAGCCCCGCAGAAGCACAAGGTCATCATGGTACTCCCTGACCCGGTGATTCACCGGCACTATATCGACACGACGTCGAGTACGACCTATTGGGGTGCGCTGGATGGCCAGCAGCTGGATTTCAGCAGG
>NZ_FR893507.1:159107-168356 GCF_000435435.1 Alistipes sp. CAG:29
GGGAAGGAAGACCGCATAGCCGCCTGCAAATGGTATATCGACCGGGTACGGGAGCGGTTCGCCCGGGGCAACTACGAACACGTCGAGCTGGCGGGATTCTACTGGCTGCGCGAGATCGTCACCCGGCCGGTGGACACGCAGTACAGCTACCACCTGACCCGCTCGGACATCATGCTCCCGCATATCGCCGACTACCTCCACAAGCTGGATTATACGTTCAGCTGGATACCCTACTACGGCTCGCGCGGGTACGACGTATGGCAGCAGTTCGGGTTCGACCAGGTCTACCTGCAACCCAACTATTACTGGAAGCCGCAGAACGACATGGATGAGGTTTGCAGACAGATCGACAGCCTGGGCATCGGCATGGAAATAGAGTTCGAACCCACGCTGCTCGACGCACGCGAAGGCAGCGGAACATTCCGTGCGCGGCTGCGCGATTACATCGACTACGCCAAACGACGCAACATCTACGGCAAACGGCCGTTCGCATATTACCATGGCACCAACGGGTTCTACGACCTCCACGCTTCGGACGACGAGGCCGACCGGGAGTTGTTCGACGAACTTTGCCAGTTCATCATAAACAATCCGTTACGGGCACAACGACCGACAACGGACAGGAAATAACCCATAAACGGATATATTGACCCCGGACGGAAGAGACTGCTCCGGGGTCGGATAAAAACGACAAGACATGACTCGCAGACTTTTTACAGTAGCAATTGCAGTGGTAACAGCCTTGGTTTTCACGCTCCCGACCGGCACCGCAGGCCCGAAGGACAAGCTGTACCCGTGGGAGAGGAAACACAAGAGTCCGGCGACCACGACCGATGCCGTATTATGCTACGGTGCCAGCCATCACCGCAATCCCTTCCTGTGGGACAAGGGGCGCTTCGCCCCCTATGTCACCTACGTCGACCCCGACGGGAAGGAACAATGGCTATTCGACGGCTTCATCTTCCTGGAATCGCAGGATGTCGACCGCCCCGACAGCGGCGCCTACTCGTATATGACGGGCGTGCTGCGCGATGCGGGCGTATCGGCCGGCAAGGAGCAGTGGCAGGAGCTGATCGACTACTATTTCACAAAGGGCAACTGTGCCGACGCCCTGGAACAGGCCGTCAAGGAGGCCACCGCCCGGTTGGGCAAAGCGCCCTGCAAACGCCGCGTGATCATAATGATCCCCGATCCGATCATCCACCGCCACTACATCGACACGACCACCACGACCACCTACTGGGGAGAACTCGGCGGGCGCCGGTTGGATTTCAACAGCAACGAAGACCGCGTAGCGGCCTGCAGGTGGTACATCGACCAGGTGCGGGCACGGTTCGCCCAGGGCGATTACAAATACATCGACCTGGCCGGGTTCTACTGGATCCGCGAGATCGCCGCCCAGCCGCACGACACGGAGTACAGCTACCACCTGACCCGTTCGGACATCCTGCTCCCCGAGATCGCCGACTACCTCCACCGGCTCAACTACACGTTCAGCTGGATTCCGTTCTACGACGCCCGCGGCCATGACGACTGGCGCAAATTCGGCTTCGACCAGGTCTACATGCAGCCCAACCACTACTGGAAGCCGGAAAACAACCTGGATTCCGCCTGCATGAAGATCAACCGTGCCGGGACGAGCATCGAGTTCGAATTCGAGGCTTCGATCCTCAGCGCGGATCCGCACAGCGACATATACCGGGCACGGATGCGCAAATACATGGAATATGCAAAGAAACACGGCATCTACGGCACCCGCCCGCTGGCCTATTACCAGGGGAGCAATGCCCTCTACGACCTCTCGGTCTCCACGGACGAAACGGACAGGGAGTTCTTCCACGAATTCTGCCGTTTCGTCGTGAACAACCCGGTACGGACGCAACACTCCGGAAAGGGAAACAAATAAAAAAACCGACATCCCATGACGAATTACCGAATCATTTTCACGCTTCTCTGCTGCCTGTCGTTCATCGGCTGCGGGGACGGGGACGACGAACCCTCCGGGGGCCCGAAACCGGCCCTGAGCATGACGATCGCATCGTCGGGCGCCAACTCGGTGACGCTGAACATGAAGCGCACGAACGCCACGTCCGTCAAAATCATATACAAGGCCACAGGGGTCATTACGTCCGAAACGGCGCAGAGCGTCGCCCAGAACGGCACGCAATACACCGGGACGACGGTCGAGATCGACGGCCTGGCGGCGCAGACGACCTACACGGTCTTCGCCGTGGCCTGCAACGACTCGGGCGAATACAGCCAGATGCAGTATGTCCGGTTCACCACCGACGCCCCCGGCCCGCAGATGTACCCGTGGGAACAAAGCCGCAACGGGATACTCTCCTATACGGACATGGTGCTGTGCTATGGCGGCAGCCACCACCGCACCCCGTACCGCTGGGACAAGGAGCGTTTCGCCCCGAGCGTGAGCTACGTGGACGAACAGGGCAAGGAACATTGGCTGTTCGACAGCTTCCTGTTCATCGAATTCCAGGACAGCAGCCGTCCCGACGGCGGTTATTACGCCTACATGGTTGGGCTGATGAAGGACTACGGGTTCTCGGCCGGAAAGACGCAATGGAAAGAGCTGATCGACTATTGGTTCGCCGGCGGCAGCGGCATGGATGCCCTCGAAGGAGCCGTGAAGGACGCTTCGGCACGCCTGGGCGCACCCCCGTCCAAACGCAAGGTCATCATGGTACTTCCCGACCCGATCATCTACAAGGTTTACGACGGCAAGGGCAACGGCAAGGGCGACCCCGGCTCCACGGTTTACTGGGGCGAGCTGAACGGCCGCAAAATGGACTTTTCGACGGCCGAAGACCGCATCGCGGCCTACAAGTGGTATGTCGACGAGGTACGCAGGCGTTTCGACCTGGGCAACTACCAGTATATCGACCTGGCGGGGTTCTACATCATCTCCGAGGAACTCGTCACGCCGGGCGACGGCTGGAACCACGAACTGAAGAAATCAGACGAGATCATCCCTCCGCTCGCGGAATACCTGCATGCGATCAACCAATCCCTGAACTGGATCCCGTACAACCGCGCCGCAGGGTATAAGAAATGGCAGCAGCTGGGCGTAGACTACGCCTATATGCAGCCCAACTACTTCTGGGAGGGACAAAAATCGCTGTCGCAGTTCTTCTCCGACGTCAAGGCCAACGGCCTGGGCATGGAATTCGAGTTCGACGAGGCGCTCCTCGAGGGCAATCCCGACTGCGACACCTACAAGAAGCGTTTCCGCGAATACATGTCCGGAGCCAGGCTGAACAATGTCTACGGCACAAAGCCGCTGAGCTACTACCACGGCACCAACGCCTTATACGACCTGTCGAAATCGACGGCAGCCAAAGACAGGGAGTTCTACCACGAATTCTGCCGTTTCGTACTCGACAACCCGATGCGCAAATAACGATTAACGACCCGTAAACAGATGAAAAAACTCAAGACCTTCGCATTTTGCACCCTCTTAGCGGCATTGGCCGCAAACCATACGCCCGCCACAGCGGCGAACGGCCCCACGGGCGACGCGGCCCCGGCAACCCGCAATTCCGAACCGAAAATGTACGCCTGGGAACAGGAACGCGACGCGATACCGTCCTATACCGACCTGGTGTTGTGCTACGGTGGCAGCCACCACCGCACCCCGTACCGCTGGGACAAGGAGCGTTTCACCCCGTTCGTGACCTATGTGGACGAAGAGGGCAGGGAGCACTGGCTCTTCGACGGGTTCCTCTTCCTCGAATTCCAGGACAGCAGCCGCCCCGACGGGGGTAAATACGCCTACATGGTAGGCGTGCTGCGGGGCCAGGGCGTTTCGGCCGGCAAACAGCAGTGGAAGGAGCTGATCGACTACTGGTTCGACGGCGACAACGGCGTGAACGCCCTCGAAGCGGCCGTAAAGGAGGCTTCACAGCGGCTGGGCACGCCCCCGGCCAAGCGCAAGGTCGTCATGGTAATGCCCGACCCGATCATCTACCGGAAGTACGACGACACGAGCGAGTCGACGACCTACTGGGGTTCGCTCGACGGGCGGCGGATGGATTTCGCCAAGGGTGCCGACCGCGTTGCGGCCTGCAAATGGTATATCGACCAGGTGCGCAGGCGCTTCGACGAGGGGAATTACCAGTACGTCGAACTGGCGGGGTTCTACCCCATCTCCGAGGAGATCGTGACGCCGGGCGACGGCTACTGCCACGAACTGAAAAAGTCGGAAGAGGTCATCCCCCAGGTTGCGGAATACCTGCATTCGATCAACCAGAGTTTCTGCTGGATACCCTACAACCGTGCCGCAGGCTACACCAAATGGAAGGAGATGGGCATCGACTACGCCTACATGCAGCCCAACCACTATTGGGACGACAAGGGCGCAAGGCCGCTGTCACGCTATTTCTCCGACATCAAGGCGCACGACCTGGCGATGGAATTCGAATTCGACGAGAACATCCTCGAGGGGGAGCAGAACTCCGACGTCTACAAAAAAAGGTTCCGCGAGTATATGGAAGGAGCGAAAAAACACGGCGTATACGGAAGCAAGCCGCTGAGCTATTACCACGGCACCAACCGTTTTTACGATCTGTGGGCATCGACGGCCGCAAAGGACAAAGAACTGTTCCATGAATTCTGCCGGTTCGTGATCGGCAACCCGCTGCGGCAACAGCCCGCCGCGTCCGGCAAACCCGCCGCCGAGCAGGGCTACCGGACGACCGGAATTCAGGATTTGGCTCTGATCTACCAGGGCGGCAGCCACCGGCTGGACTGGACGGTCGATGAATTCCGGCCCTATGTCGTACACCGGTTTGCCGACGGCTCGAAAGACTGGCTCTTCGACGGCTTCCTGTTCCTCGAGTTCAAGGACGGCTCGGGACGCAACTACACCGTGGGCTACGAGAAACTCAACGCCCGCAGGACAGAATGGGAGTGGCTGCTGGATCGGATTTTCGAGCAGGGCAAGTCGCTTTCGGCACTCGACCGGTGCATCGGACAGGAGATAAAAGAGCTCGGAAAGCCCGCCTTCAGGCATCAAATCGTACTGGGGCTTCCCGAAGCGATCCGCGGCCAGAAGGACTGGGGCGAGATTGACGGCCGGGAGATGGATTTCTCGAAAGAGGAGGATCAGATCGCCGCGACCAAATGGTACATCGGGGAGCTGGTCGAACGTTTCAAGGCCGCCAAATACAAGCACCTGGAACTCTCGGGCTTCTACTGGGTCGCTGAGGACACCCACCACTGCGCGGAGCTCACCATTCCGCTGAGCGAATACATCCACTCCGAAGGCAAGCTTTTCTACTGGATTCCCTACTGGCAGGCCAAAGGCCATGAGGAGTGGAAACGCCTGGGCTTCGACGTGGCCTACCAGCAGCCCAACCACTTCTTCAACCACTCGATCCCCGACAGCCGCCTCGACGAGGCCTGTGCCACGGCCCGCCGCCACGGGATGGCCATGGAGTTCGAATTCGACGAGAAGGCCACGGCGGCGATCCCCAACTCGTCGCACGACCGGATGGCGGCCTATATCAACCACTTCGAAAAGAACGACGTCTTCAACTCTTCGGCCGTCGCCTACTACTGCGGAAACCGCGGCGTACTGACCCTCGACGAGTCGGACAACCCGAAAGACAAGGCCCTGATGGATCGCCTGGCCCGGATCATCCAGGCACGCCGCTACCTGAAATACGGCATCCCGATGAAGAACAAGACCCGCGTGGTCGCACACCGGGGCTTCTGGCACACCGACGGCTCGGCACAGAATTCGATCGCCTCGCTCCTCAAGGCCGACCAGCTGGGCGTGTACGGCGTGGAATTTGACGTATGGATGGCCTCGGACGGCGTTCCGGTGCTCAACCACGACGGCTGGCACGACGGATACGAGGTACAGAGCACCCCTTCGACCGTGCTGACGACGCTCAAGCTCGAAAACGGGGAGCCGATGCCCACGCTGGCGCAATACCTCGAGGCCGCTAAGGATACGAAGGTACACCTCGTTCTGGAACTCAAGCCCCACGCCACCCCCGAGGCGGAAACCGCAGCGGCCGAGGCCGTGGTGAAGATGGTCGGCCGGTACGGGCTTTCGAAACGCGTGACCTACATCTCGTTCTCACTCCACATAATGAAAGAGCTGGCACGGCTGGCCCCCGCAAAGACGCAGCTGATGTACCTGGGAGGCGGCACGTTGCCCAAAGACCTGAAGGCGATGGGGCTGACGGGCTGCGATTTCAACTACGGCGTATACCTGAACAACCCGACGTGGCTCAACGACATCAAGGCGTTGAAGATGGCCTCGAACGTCTGGACGGTAAACAACCCGGCCGACATGATGTGGGCCATCGAAAACCGGGTCGACTTCATCACCACAGACCGTCCCGACCTCTTCCTGAAGCTCACCCGCAAGTAAGCGGGCCGGGCATCGGATACCCCGGTATACAGGCGATGCATCCGGGACGCGCCCGGATGCATCGCTTCCCTATAAAAACGCAACGATGAAACATTTGAGAATCATGACCTGCCTGCTGTTGCTGGGCAGCATGGCGCCCGCAACGGCGCTCTGTACCGGCAAGGATGCCCCCAAGCGCAGCAAGGAAAAAGGATGCAACCGCCCCTATTCCGAAGCGATGTATGTCAAACGCCAGGGCGGCGACCTCTATATTTCGGCCAAGCTGGACGGGCGGACGGATATCACCTATTGGTTCAGGCGGTGCATGTTCAACGAGCTCTACACGTTCTACCGCGTAGGCATCACGCGCAACAGGGCAGCGCTTCCCTCCACGCAGCCCGAGGCCGAACCCGCCGTCCTGCTCAACTCGACGTACAGCGACAACATCGGGCCTTTCGCCATCCCCGGATGCGGGTGGTGCGGGGGCAACCACAAATACAGGGAACGCACGGCGCGCACGGCACGCAGCGAGGGTTACACCCTGCTGGCCGACGGCAACCGCATCGAGGGCGACACGACGCTATGGGCAAATCGGGTGACGGTCGAGGCCGAAAACGTAATCCTCGACCCGACACGCCCTTACCGGAACGCCGCGGGCGGAGAAGAACTGCGCGACACCCTGTGCCGGGAATCGGTGACATACACTGTCCGCCGCAACAACATCGAGGTCGCGGCCTCACACCGGTTCTGCAACGCCGCGCCCGTGACCATCGCCATCTATTACGGGATGCAGTCGATGTTCGAAGGCGAGACGCACGTACTCACCCCGGGCGGGGCCTACACGGACTGGACGGAAGTGGCGAAGGCATCGACGTTCACCAAACAGGAGCACCCCCTTTTCCGGCGCTACGTCGAAAAGAACAGACAGGGGTACCAATCGACCTGGCTGCTGCCCGACGGGCTGGGAGACCACGCGCTGCTGGACGGGCAGGACGACATCTTCATCTATGCGCCCTACGGCAAGAGCTACCATAAGCTCATCGGGAACAAACGGATCAAGAACGGTGACAAGACCTGCTGGCGGGGTGTCTACACCTGGTTCGAGACGCCTATCGCCGACGATGCCGACCTGTTGTGCTACGAAGGCAGCGCCGGGGGACATACGGCCGTTTTCATCGACTGCAAGCGGGCTTGCAAGAGGACGCTGGCACTGCCCGGATACCTCGACCTGCGGCATTTCGGAACGGCCGAACAGAACGGCGGCATCCGCATTTCGGCCGCCGGGCGGAATAAACTGAAGATAAAGGCCGGCGCACCGGGCAGCTGTGTATTGCTGCTCCGGGAATAAGGTAACGGGGCCTAAATAACGGAAGGCCGCTGCGATCTGCCTGCAAGAATAAGAGGGCCGGGGAAATAAGCATTCCCCGGTCCTCTTATAATTCTGCCCCTGCCGGCTATTAACGCCGCCGATACCGTTTCGGATTCTTCAGCACCGCGTCGACGACGGGCGGCAGAATCTGCTCCATCACGTCGTACCCCGCGGCCGTGGGATGGACTTCGTCGTAGGTATAGGCCGCTACCATGCCTCCGTCCGCTTCGGACATCGCCGCGTGGTAATCCACATAGGGGACATTCTCCCTGCGGGCGTACTCGCGGATCATGGCGTTCAGCTCGATGATCAGGGGCGCGGGTTCCAACTCCTTGCGCCAGCCGAATTCACGCGCGGGCAACAACGAACACAGCACGGGGGCGATGCCGTTGGCACGCGCCAGCTCGACCATCGACACGAGGTTGCCCAGGATATGCGGCAGCGATATGTAACCGGTATTTTGCGCTATGTCGTTCGTCCCGCCGCAGATG
Organism: Alistipes sp. CAG:29; assembly: GCF_000435435.1. NCBI lineage: Bacteria > Pseudomonadati > Bacteroidota > Bacteroidia > Bacteroidales > Rikenellaceae > Alistipes > Alistipes sp. CAG:29. The sequence goes on from NZ_FR893507.1 coordinate 167,344, forward strand.
ACGACCACCTGCGGGTGCAAGTCCAGCACGTCGGCCCGGAAGCGCACGAGCATCTGCGAGGTGGTCTGCCCGCTGATGCCGCGGCTCACATAACCGCGGGCGGCGAAAAAGTCAGGATGCGTCTTGATCCACAGTTCGGTGATCGAGTTGCCCATGAGGACGACCTTCGGATTGCGCACCTGGCCGTTGGCCTGCTCGAAGCGGCCGAAGTTCGCCCAGTCCTGGGTTTGCGCAGCGGCGCAGAGCAAACCCGCAAGGGCAAGGACGGTAAAAAACAGTTTTTTCATCGTTTCAGTAGCTATTGAATGACCTCCATCGGCATCTCCCACCCCATGATCGTCGAGATGTAGGGGATGACCGCAGCGGCGAACTTCCGGTGTCCGCGGTGGTTGGGATGGTACCCGGCCCCCAGGTCGCCGTCCTGGTTGGTGATGCCCGTAAAATGCATGACGCAATGCAGGTCGCCGTCCTCCAGGCCGGCCATGACGGACTGCATATAGGGATAGAACGCCTCCGCACCGTCGGGGATGACGTAAAGGATCGGCACGGAGCCGTAATGTTCGCGCAGGGCGCCGTAAAGCTCGCGGAAAGCCTTGCCGAAGGCGGCCTCGGAGGGTGTAATGCCCGTGCTGCAATCGTTCGTGCCCAGTTTTATCACCACGATGTCGGGCTTGTAGCCCCGGAAATCCCACCGCGGCGAGTCGGTCATGTCGAACGTCCGCAGGATGCGCTGGCGCATGGTGACGTCCGACGTCTGCTTCACGTCGCCCCAGTTACGGACAACGCCCTGTCCCGAATGGGCCGTGAGCACGTAATCGGCATCGAAACAGCGCGCCACGATGCAGCCCCATGCCAGGTCGCAGTTCTCGGTCTCGGGGGTGAAAGGCTCCGAGGCGGTTTTCCCCTCGGTACCGTAGCCGCACGTGTGCGAGTCGCCGATGAACTCGATCAGCCGCGACGGGGCGGGCGGCAGGTCGAGCAAGGCACCGTCGGCCTCGATGCCGTAGAGCGTC
>NZ_FR893507.1:168366-198105 GCF_000435435.1 Alistipes sp. CAG:29
CCGTAGAGCCTCGTGCGCCCCTGCTCGGCTTCGGTGCGTTTCTGCACCGTCACGGTATGCGGCCCCGGCGCAAGCCCTTCGGCGAGGGGCACGCACGACGAGGCTCCCTCGACGGTCGCCTTACCGTACAGGCGCCCGTCGACGAATACGTTGTAGTAGTTACGCCCGGTATCCGCAGCACGCATCGCACAGCGACTGCCGTCGAAACGGAACGTGAAATGACAACCGCTCCAGTCGAACGACAGGCTGCCGTCGCCGTTTTCGGCGGCGCGGCCGGTAAAGCGGATCTTGTCCGAACGGGCTTCATAGAAGCGCATGTCGCCGCCGGCCATGCAGGCCCCCGACGCCGCGCACAATGCCAGCGCGAAAAACAGACGTTTCATCCGGACAGCTTATTTGACGTAGGGCCTGATCTTCTCGATCCACACGGCATAACCCGCCGCCTTGAGGTGGATGCCGTCGAACGTGTACTCTTCGGGCAGTTCCCCGTTGCGCTGCATAGCGCTCCAGATGTCGATGAAGGTCAGCCCGCGGCGTTCGGCCATCGCACGCAGCAGTGCGTTGAACTCGGCGAAACGGGCATTCTTGCCCTTCATGAAGGCTTCGTTATGCGCCTCGTTGAGCGGCAGCAGGCTCTGGATATAGACCCTCGTGCGGGGTGTCTCCCGGGCAATGATGTCCAGCAGGCGTTCGTATTGCTGCAGGAGTTTCTCGTTCGAAATCTTCGAGAAAAGCAGGTCGTTGGCGCCGCCCATGATGAAGATAGCCTTCGGTCGTCCGTCGACGATCGGCTGCACGCGGTTGATCATGCCCGATATGCAGTCGCCGCCGATGCCGCGGTTGAGCACGCGTTTCCCCTGGAAATACTCCGCCCAGAAACCGCGTTCGGTCAGGCTGTTGCCCAGCATCACGATGTTTTGCCCGGTGACCGGCACCAGCTCCTCGACATTGCGTTTGGAGAAATAATAGTCGTTGTTGAAGGTCAGCGTATCGCGCTGCGCCTGTGCGGCTGCGGTCGTCGCGACGGCAGCGGCCAGCAGCAGGAGGATGAGTTTCTTCATGGTTCGTTATTTTATCAGGTTTCCTTCGAAATCGACGTCGCGGTCGAACGGATGCAGCGCTTCGTCCGTCATCCGCGCCGCTTCGCGCCGCGTCAGGGGCTCCGTACCGTCGGCAGCGACGGCAGCACCGGCCTTGCGGAGCATGGCGGCAGCCGACGACGCCGTAAGCGGCGCGGGGTCGTCGGACACTTCGACCTGCGGCGCATAGTCGTGCAGGCCGCGGCTGAACTCACCGACGGAGATCCCGCGCTCGGGATAGAACCACGTGCGGTTCGCCCACTGGAACGGCTCGCCCGTCATTCGCAGGATGCCCGTCGCTGCGATGCGCTGCAACATCGCGAAGTCGGGGTCGTCGGGTTTCACGTCGTACAACGGCGCGATATACGCATCCTGCGCCAGCAGGGCGGCCTGCAACCTGCGCACCGGAACTTCGCGGGGCGTGCACCCTTCCCGGGCGGCGATGGCCGCCAACGTCCCTGCGGCCTGTCCCGTGAGCAGGACTACCGGCTGCAGGCGCGTCGAACCGTTGATAAGGTTCGAAACCGATATAGCCTTGTCCGAAACCACCAGGTTGTCCGTCCCGGCAGGGATCATCACCCCCATCGGCACCGAAAACGACGGCACGGGCGGGAAGGGTATCTTCCCGATCTGAGGACGGCAATCATGGTGGTGGTCGACGGGATAGTCGCCGACCGAAATGCCGGTACGGTAAAGTGCCGACGGGCGGCCGTAACGATCCGCCACGTCATCGAGCGTCAGGCGGATCACCCCGTCCAGGCGCCGCCCCTCGCGGTGGTAAGGCAGGTATGCCAATCCGTCTGCGGTGCCGAACTCGTCATCGGCGATCCCCAGGTGGCTGAAACCCAGTTCGTGCTGGATATAGTAGATGAACCGCAGGGTCTTCTCGCGGGCGGGGCGCAGCGCGGCGTCACGCCGGGCATAGGGCACCTCGACGATATTCATGTAGACGTCGTTGCCGTTGACCGGCCAGTTGAGCATGTATTTGCCATTGGGCAGGCGGCCGTAGTTGAGCATCGCCTCCGCCGGGATCGGCTGCCCCGCAGCGGTCTGGCAGGCCGCAGCGAACTCCGCAGGATCGTACCCTTCGGGGCGGGGGATGGTCTTGTCGGAACCCTTGCCGTAATCCTTGAGGATGGCGACGAAAGTCAGGTCTTGCACGATGTCGTTCGCCTCGGCAGGCGCCAGCGCCTCGCCCGTATCGGCACGGGCGTCCATGCCGATGCGGTAGGGCGTACCGCTCATGGGCAGCGCATCGCCCAGGTCGGTGGCATCGACCGTAATACGAGCCGAGACCTCGAGCCTGTCGCCCCCGCTACGCGAGAAACGGGCGCCCGTCACGCAGTTGCCGCGCTTGTATACCTTATCGAGCACATACCCGTGCAGGACTTCGAGCCGCGGCTCGGCCGCAGCCATCGCCCTGAAGATGCTGTCCGCCACATGGGGCTCGAAGAGCGTGTTGCTCACCCAGCCCGTGGCAAGCGCTTCGGCCCCGCCGTAATGGGCGCGCAAAGCCTCGCGAAATTCGTTCCACAGCCCCGAGGGCAGGTGGTGGTTACCGTCGGCAGCCGGGACGCCCTGCGCCGAGAACATCCCCCCGAGCATGGGCGTGGGTTCGACGATCAGCGTGGCCGCCCCCTGACGCGCCGCGGCGATGGCCGCCGAAGTGCCCGAAGTCGTGCCGCCGATAACCAGCACGTCGACCGTGCGGCGTATCGTTTTGGCTTGTGCGGGACGTACGTGCCCGATTGCGAGGGACAACACCGCCGAAAGTAAGAATCCTATACGTGTCATGCTTGTTTCGTTTCTTTTAAATATCACGGCACCGTTTGAGGCCGGCAAATCGTTTATCAGGCATCGGGAACGAGCCGCCTATTTGCATTGTTCGAGGATCTGCCATATCTGGTAAAGTCCGCGCGGAACATGGAAACACCCCTTCCACTTGCCGCCCTTGAGCGGGAGGAGTACCTCCCCGCGGCGGTTGAGGTAACCGAACCATTCGGGATATTTCGGATCTTTGAAGTGCGTCCACATGTAATCGTGCAGTTTCTGGAACCACGCGAGGCACTCCTTGTTGCCCGTCAGCTGGTAGCCCTTGATCATCGTAATCGCGGATTCGATATGCACCCACCACAGTTTCTGATCCCATTCGAGCTGCTGCTGCGGACGCCCGAGGCGATCCATGAAATAGAATATGCCGCCGTACTGTTTGTCCCAGCCGTATTCAATGGTCGAAAGCGCAATCTTCACGGCTTTGTCGATCAGTTCGGGACGACCGAGCCGCTTGCCCAAGTCCATGATGAACCACATCGCCTCAAGCGAATGCCCCGGGTTGACCGAGCGTCCCTCGAAGGAGTCGACCAGCGAATTGTCTTCCGCCGAGACATTCTCGACGATAAGCCCGAGGTCTTTCTGGTAAAAGACCTCCATCACCTCGTGCAGGCATGTTTCGATCGTTTGGTCGATGAGTTGCTTGTCGATGAGCTGCTCGATTTCGAGCGACAGGTTGCACAGGATCATCGGCAGCGCGAAATCCTTGATCGGACGCGTCCCCGGATGTGCCTTGCACCACTTGCCCTTGGGGTTCGAACGCTTCTCGAGCACCCGGTCGAAAGTCTTTTTGGCGATGGCGGCATACCCGGCGTCGTCCGAGGCGATGGCCAGCTGCGCGAAGGCCATCGTGGCGAACGTATACGAGAAAATGTTGTAGGGGTCGACCAGCGGCCGGCCGTCGCGCGTAAGCGAGAAATACCAGTTGTAATTGCCATCATGGCCGTATTTCTTCAGGAACTCCGCACCCTGCAAAGCACACTCGAGCCACTCGGGGCGTTTTTCCACCTTGTTATAGAGCATCGAGAAAAGCCACACCTCGCGGCCTTGCAGCCAGATGAACTTGTCGGTGTCGTAGACGCTGCCGTCGCGTTCGAGGCAGGTGAAATACCCCCCGTATTGTTTATCCTGGGAGTGTTCGAGCCAAAACGGCAGGACGCTGTCCAGCAACTCCGACTTATACTTGCCGGCCAGTTTCTGAAAATCCATAGTGTCGGTTGTTAGATTAATGTCCCGCAGGTGATCCATACGACGGAGGTCTCCGGTCTGAATGCGCACAGCACCGGATTCATTATTCGTGTTATTCATTTTTTTGCCAGTATTTCTCTATTTCTTCAAGCGAACGCCCCGTGGTTTCGGGAACGGCACGCCAGATAATCAACATATAGGGGACGCACATCGCCGCAAAGAGGAAGAACGTGCCGGCGGGCGTAAGGTTTTCGAGCATCCACGGCGTCAGCTGCCCGATGAGGTAGGTGCCCACCCACAGCGCAAGTCCGGCGATCGACATCGCCAGCCCGCGCACCCGGGTGGGGTACATTTCCGAGAGCAGCACCCACACCACGGCGCAGATCGAAACGGCGCAGCAGAAAATATAGGCCAGGAAGAATATCAGCAGGAATACGTTGGGCAGCCCCAGCGCCGCACCGCACATGAAATAGAGCCCGATGCAGAGCAGCGAGACGATCATGCCCGACACACCCCAGTAGACCAGTTGTTTGCGTCCCACACGGTCAATGATGACAAGCGCCAGCACCGAGGTCAGCATGTTGACCACGCCCACGAGCACCTGCGAGAAGAGCGAATCGCCGCTCGACAGCCCCGCATTCTCGAAGATCGTCGGGCCGTAGTACAGCACGGCGTTCACGCCCATGAACTGCCCCAGGATGGCGATGAAAACGCCTATGACGACCGCCTTGCGGATACCCGGCTCGAACAGCACGCGCCATTCGGACTTCGACGAAGCGGAGGCCGTGCCGTGTACGGCAGCGATCTCCTCGTCGGCGGCTTCCGACGAACGGTAGATACGCTGCAACACGGCATGCGCACGCACGTCGCGGCCGCGCAACACGAGCCAGCGGGGGCTTTCGGGAATGAAGAATATAACGGTGAAGAAGAGCAACGCCGGCAGCGTTTCGGCACCGAACATGCCGCGCCACAACTCCGTAACCCATATCTTCTGCATCCACGGGGAGGCGTAGACGGCCGTTTCGGCCGATTTGAGTATCTGGAAGTTCACGAGGTAGGCCGCCAGGAACCCGACCGTGATGGCCAGCTGGTAAAGCGACACGAGTGTCCCGCGCCAGCGTGCCACGGCGACCTCGGAAATATACATCGGCGAAACGATCGACACCACGCCGATACCCACACCACCCACGATGCGGTAAACGACCAGTTGGATGAAGTCGGCACTGACGGCACAGCCGACGGCCGAAACGGTGAACAGCACGGCCGACAGCAACATCGTCAGCTTGCGCCCGAAACGGTCGCTCAGCACACCGGCCACGGCCACGCCGCCGATCGAACCGACGAGCGCACACCCGACGAACCATCCCTGCTGCATGGCGTCCAGCGAGAACTGCGAAGCCACACCGGATATCGTACCCGAAATGACCGCCGTGTCATACCCGAACAAAATCCCGCCTATGGCGGCTACCAGTGACAGGAATGCCACATATCCCGTATTCGTCTGTGATTTCATCGGCTAACGGATGTTAAAGTATTCTTTGTAACGGTCGAAGAGATGCCCGGCCTGCAGGTATGCAGACTGGGGGCTCATGAAATGCGAAAATTCGAACGTGATGGCCTTGTCGTAGCCCGCACGCATGGCGGCTTCGAGCTTCATGCGCAGCTTGTCGAACTTGATGGGCAGGAACTTGATGGGCATGTCGCGGTCGAACGACTCGGCGTTGGTCCAGCACTGCATGCCGTACTTGTCGGCCAGGCGTTTGTTGACCGCGAAGAACGCGTCCAGCTCGTCGTAGTCGATATGCCCGTCCTGAAACGCACAGGCATCCACCACATCGTGAATCCCGTCGAATATCTCGTCCCACTCGCGTTCGTGCTGCTCGACGGAAACAGCCTGCTCCTTGGTCAGTTTGCTCCCGCTGGCCATCACCGCCTTCTTGCCGTCGATCCACGGCGAGATGAAGGTGGGCAGCCCGCCCGAAACTTCCTTGCACTGTTTGCCCAGGGCATGGAACGTCCCGATGGCACCCTTGGTGGCACGGCTGATCTCGCCGCTCAGGTACCAGCCGCCGAAACTCTCGTATTTGCGGCCGTACATGTTCCACACCTCGTCGATTACATATTTATTATGCTCCACCTCATGCGACATGTCGCCCGTGTCCCAATATTCGCCCGAGTCGTAAAGCCCGAAGTAAAACTTCATGCCGTACTTGCCGGCCAGGCGCAGGAACAGATCGAGCAGGTCGACCGACGGCATGTAACACCCTTTTTTGAGCAGGTAGGGCGAAGGGTAGGTGATGAACTTGCGGTAGCCCGAGCGAATCCCGATCACCGTGTCGATGCCGATCGACTTCATATGGCGGAAATCTGCGTCCCACTCCTTCTCGCCCCAGTTCTGGTGCGGGATGTCGTGCGAAATTTCGTCGAGGAACGTACCCGTGATGCGCAGCCCCTCCCCCTTGGGGACGATCAGCCCGCCATACCCCGGAGCGGATGCGGCCAGGGCATCGTCCGTGCCCGTACCGCCGAATTCCGAGGCCGCTTTGACCAGTCCGGGGACGGCAACTGCCGAAGCCGCAGTCACAGCCACTTTTTTAAGAAAATTCCTTCGGTTCGAGGTTTTCATATCAGACTGGATTTTATAGTTTGCATAAAATAAAGTAAATTTTATCGTTTTTCTATGCAAATATAATAAATAAATTTACAATGAAGCAATATTATAGTCTTTTTTATTCTAATCGACCAAAAAAAAGATTTTGCGGCTGGTAATATCGGGTAATAACGGGTACAAAAAAAAGTCCGTAGGGCTACGGACTTCTCTTTATGGCTATTTTATCGGTCCGGGCTACATCAGCCCCAGCATCTTGCTACGGCTCAGCATACAGGCGCCCACGGCCCCGGCTTTTTCACCCAACTTACTGAGTTTTATGGTAGTATCCTTATTCACGAGTTGCAGCGAATATTTGTTGATGGCGCTCTTGAGCGGCAACATGATATAATCCTTGGCCACGGCCAGCGTCCCGCCCAGCACGATGAGGTCGGGATTGAAGAGGTTGATGAGCCCGGCCATGGCCTTGCCTAGCGTATGCCCGACGGTTTCCATGACTTCGATGGCAAGCACGTCTTCCTGCCCCAGCGCTTCGAGAATATCCTCCAGCAGAATCTGCTCGCCGCGATTGTACTTGTCGGAAAGCATCGAAACACGTTTCTGCGCCAGCTTCTCCATGAATATACGGTGTACGGCCGAGCCCGAAGCGCCGGTTTCGAGGCAGCCGCGCTTGCCGCACCGGCAGATCACCTCGTTGTCGAGCAGCGGGAAATGGCCGAACTCGCCCGAGAATCCCGACCGGCCGTAGAACAGTTTGCGGTCGATGACCAGCCCGACGCCCAAACCCCAGCTGGCATTGACGAATATCATCGTATCCTCGTTGTTGCCCACGCCGCACATGTACTCCCCGTAGGTCATCGCCCGGGTATCGTTCTCGACATAGACCTTGCAGCCCAGGCGTTTCTCCAGCAGCATCGTGAGGGGCTCCTCCTCGACGAAGAAATAGCTGTAACTGTACCCCGTCTTGGAATTGACCCGCCCCGAGAGGTTGAAGCCGACCGAAAAGATCTTGGTCCGGTCGATCTTGCTCTTGGCGATGAACCCGTTGACCACGTCGCACAGCCGGTCGAGCGCCTGTACCGAATTTTCCATGACGAACGGCACGCAATCGCGCATGTCGACGACCTGCCCCTTGAAATTGATGATCGCCAGGGTGATGATGTCCTTCTTGATGTCGACACCGACAAAATAACCCGCATAGGGGTTGAGCCCGTAGATGTTGGGCCGGCGCCCCCCGGCAGTACCCTGTTTCCCGAAGTCGTGCACGAAGCCGTCTTCGATCAGTTCGCTGACCAATTTGGTGACCGTCGGCACCGACAGATTCATTTCATGGCTCAGATCCGTGATGCTGAAATCCCCACCCATGATGTAGTGCCCGATCAACTGCAGTTTGAGCAGAGCGGTTTTGTTGCCTTCCTCGGCTTGTCCCAAAAAAGAATCGACCATAATTCGAAATGATTATTTGGTGCTGTACTCCTGCAAAGATAATAATTTTTACTTTAAACAAGCGTTTTTCTACGGTATTTAGCCGTCTGAAATAGGCAAAATAAATAAATACGGAGAAAGCCGGGGAAAATGCGAATTTTATTTCTTTTCGACAGCCGCCTGCCGCCGCCAGACCGGACATTTCCGTCCGGGTAAACAAAAACGCTGGAAGCCGCAGGCGTTGTGCCTGCGGCTTCCAGCACTGCGGGGGTGGGCATTCCGGCAGGATGCTATGCCGGCAAGAGGATCGAAAAGCGGCTTCCCCTGCCGATCCCGCTTTCGACCGAGATCGTGCCGCCGTGCGCCTCGACGAACTCCTTGGAGATGGCCAGCCCCAACCCGCTGCCCTGCACCTTCGCACCCGGCACGCGGAAATATCGCTCGAAAATGCTCTTATGGTAACGCGGGTCGATGCCCCGGCCGAAATCCTGGACGAAGATCTCGACCGCCTTTTCATGCTGCACGGCCCCGACGATGATGCGCGAATTCTCGGGGGAATGGTGGATGGCGTTGGAGAGGAGGTTGGTAATGACCCATGCGATCTTTTCGTTGTCGACGAACAGTTTCGAAATCTTCTCGGGGTATTCCACCTCGACGAAGCAGCGGAAACGCTCGGCCAACACCTGCGTCGCCTTGACGGCATAGTCGATCAGTTCGACAGGTTTCACAACCTTGGACATGAGCCTGAGTTTACCGGACTCGACCTGCGTCATGTTGAGCAATTCGCCCGTGATATTGAGCAGGCGGTCGCTGCTCTCGCGGATGCTGCCCACGAGCTGCTTCTGTTCTTCGTTGAGCTGCCCGAGACGGTTGTCGCCGAGCAGTTGCAGGCTCATCAGGATCGACGAGATGGGGGTTTTCATCTCGTGCGAAACCGTCGAGATGAAATTGGTCTTGGCAGAGTCCAGTTCCTTGTATTTGGTGATGTTGTTCAGGACGATCAGGTTGCCGACGAACTGTTGCTCGCGGCTGCCGACCGGCATGATGTAGAGCGGCGTATCCTCCATCTGGAAATAGCTCTCCTTGTTGTCGGCATAGATCTTCAGCGGCTCCTGCCCGGCGTTCTTCTTCTCGCCGTAAAGCTCGCGCAGCAGGCGCCGGAGCAGGTCGTTGGCAAGCGCCACCTCGGCGGCATCGCGCCCGATGACGGTCTCGGGCAGGTTGAGCACCGACAGCGCCTCGCGGTTCATGAAGAGGATGGTCTTCCGGGGATCGAGTCCGATGATCGGTTCGTGGAGCGAATTGACGATCGCCTCGATCCGCGTCTTGGCCGTCATCAGGTCGTCGAGCGAACTGCGGCGGTATTCGTCGAGCTTGGCCGCCATGTTGTTGAACGACTCGGCAACGGATTCGAACTCACGGTTGCCCGTGAAGTCGAGCCGCTTCCCGTAATTATGGCTGGCAATCTCCTTGATTCCCTTCTTCAGCTCGTCGATCGGACGCAGCACCATCCGCGGGAACCACACCAGCACGGCGCCCGCTACCAGGGCGCACAGGGCGGCCACGACGATCAGCCACCACATGACATAGTCGGCACGCTCCTCGACCTGCGAGCTCTTGGCCCGGATGGCCGCCATGTTCACCTCCATAATGCGGTATAGGTCGGCACGCACGGTCTGTATCTCGGCCTCGGTGACGGGGTCGCTCAGGCTGGCGACATGCTGCTGCAAGGCCGCCGTAAGCTCCTTTTCGCTGACTTCGGTGATGTTCTGCTGCTGGAGCGCCAGGCTCTGGCGCAGGGCGTGCCGCGAGACGGAATCCTGGCCGATGTCGTTCAGCGAACGGAGCATGTCCCCGGCGTATTGCAGCGAATTATAGTTGTCGGCCAGGATGGTGCCCGTAGCGCGCGAAAGCTGGCGGACATAGCTGACCGACTGGATGCCGAGCAACAGGATCATGGCGAACAGCACGCCAATGCCCAGGGTAAGCCTCCCTTGTATTTTCATAGTCATGACATAATAAAAAGGTCGATGTTCATACGCGACAGGCGGCCGATCAGGCTACGCAGCACGATCGCGTTCTTCAGCAGCGAAAATAATGAAAATTCGGGCCGCCCGACGCAGACGATACTGATTTTTTGTTCCCGGCAGGTTTCGAGGATCGCCTCGACCGGACGGTTGGAATGCACCCGGCGGATTTCGCCGCCGAGCTCCGTGGCGAGGTTCAGGTTGTTGATCAGGTAACGCTGGTTGGCCAGCGGGATCCGGTCGGCGGCCTCGCGGTCGCCCTGCACGTAGAGCACGACGAACGAGGTGTTGATGTGCGTGGCCATGCGCGCCGTCTTGCGGATCACGCGGCGCGACCGCTTTTCCGAGGAGTCGATGACGGCCAGCAACCTGTCGTGGCGGCACTTGTCGCCTGCGGCGACCTCGTTCTCGACCTTCTTCTCCACGCGCAGCGCCACCTCCTTGAGCGCCAGTTCGCGCAGTTGGAGGATGTTCTCCTGCGTGAAGAAATTGTTGAGTGCCGCAGCGACCTTGTCGGGTTTATAGATTTTGCCTGCCTTCAGGCGGTCGATCAGTTCGTCGGCCGTGAGGTCGATGTTCACCACTTCGTCGGCCATGGCCAGCACGCTGTCCGGCACGCGCTCGTGCACCTCGACGCCCGTAATCTCCTGCACGGACTCGTTCAGCCCCTCGATATGCTGGATGTTGACCGCCGTGATGACGCTGATCCCCGCATCGAGCAGTTGCATCACGTCCTGCCAGCGCTTGGGATTGCCGCTGCCTTCGATATTGGTGTGCGCCAGTTCGTCCACGACCACGATCTCGGGATGCAGGTTCAGGATGGCCTGCGTGTCCATCTCCTCGAGTTCCTTGCCTTTGTAGAAGAGCCTGCGGCGCGGCACGAGGGGAAGCCCTGCGACGAGGGCTTCCGTTTCGGCACGGCCGTGCGTTTCGATAAATCCGATGCAGACGTCCACGCCTGCGTCGAGCAACTGATGCGCTTCCTGCAACATGCGGTAACTCTTACCCACCCCGGCACTCATGCCGATGTAGATTTTGAACTTGCCCCGGTGCGAGCGGCGGATCAGATCCAGGAACCGCTGAACACTGCCTTCCTTGTCCATAATCACATGCGGAACGATATTCCGCCCACGAAATTAACGTCCTGGGCCGCCGGGTTCCAGCTCAGCGAAGTGAAAAGTCCCAGTTGCAACGACCCCGCTACCGTCCAGCCCTTCGCTGCATTGACGAAGACGTTTTGCACATAGAAATCGCGGTCGATGCCATAGGTGCCGACGGCGTTCCACGGTACGACGCCTACGCCGGCCTTCATATCTATGCCCTTTACGGCGAAAGGATAGGATGCCTCGATGTAGGTGGCATAGGCACGGTCGCCGGCGGCATCGACATCCGCGGCGCCGAACAGTACCGTGTTCCATGCCAGGGTCAGGGGCACCCTGGGCGAGATGCACCAGGCTATCCCAGCCTCGACACGGTGCGGGGAGTCGGCACCGAAACGGAAATAGTTACGACTGATTGTGCCCCGGTCACCGGCGCCGCCTTCCCAGTAAAGGTCGGCCAGCGAGAAAGTCACGGGGCCGAGGGCATAAGCCATCGTCAAGTCCATCTCCTTGTAGGAGGTCGTCGCAAAATCGACCGAACCCCAGGCGGTCACCGAAAAATTCCCGGCAGCCAGTGCCAGCGTGGGCTGAAGGCTCACGCCCGCTTCCCAGACACCGCGCCATACATAGCCGCTCACGAGGTCGGTGCCACCCGAAATTTCCACACCGCGCTGCCTATCCTGCGCACAGAGGTCGACGGTGAGCATTACCGCCATGGCGGTTAGCAGAATTACGATCCAGCGTTTCATATATTTATCCTTTTCAGTTTTCTTTTCCATATCCGTTTCATGTAGTTTCCATTAGTTTTCCGGGGATACACCCTCCCCGCACCCGCCGGCCTGCCGGACACCGGCCGAGGCCGTGACGTTCGGTTGCAGGGTTTCCAGCGCGATATTCAGGCGCAGGACGTTGACCTTCGCCGTGCCGAAAAGCCCCAGCCACGGTTTTTGCGTCAGCGAGTCGACCAGCCGCTGCACGACGGCCTCGTCGAGCCCGCGGGCCGCGGCGACGCGGCGCACCTGCACCTGCGCCCCGCGGGGCGAGATGTCGGGATCGAGGCCCGAACCGCTGGCTGTCACCATTTCCGAAGGCACCTCTCCGCGGGAGAGGTAAGGATGCGCCGCGAGGAAATCCTGCACGCGCTGCTCCACATCGGCCAGGTATTCGGGATTGGTCGTAGCCTTGTTGCTGCCGCCCGAGCCGCCGCCGTTGTAATCCACGGCCGAGGGACGCCCCCAGAAATAGCGCCCGCCGGTGAACTGCTGGCCTACGTTCGCGGCGCCGACGACCCGGCCATCGAGCGTAAGTGTTTCGGCCTGCCCGCCGTTGGGGCCCGCAAGGGCCGAAACCCCGCGCAGCACGAGTACATATCCCACGCCGAGCAACAGGCACATTGCCAGCGTTATCTTCACTGAAATCCAAAGGTTTTTCATAATTGCAACACGTTAAAAGAATACACTTACCAACATATCTATCAGTTTGATGCCCACGAACGGCACGATGACACCTCCGAGCCCGTAGATGAAGAGGTTGCGGCGCAGCAGGGCCGAAGCCCCGATCGGCTTGTACGTCACGCCGCGCAGCGCCAGCGGGATCAGCAACGGGATGATGACCGCGTTGAAAATCACGGCCGACAGGATAGCGCTTTCGGGCGAATCGAGGTGCATGATGTTCAGAGCCTGCAACGAAGGGATGGAGGCGATGAACAGCGCCGGGACGATGGCGAAATACTTGGCCACGTCGTTGGCGATCGAGAAGGTGGTCAGCGTGCCGCGCGTCATCAGGAGCTGCTTGCCGATCTCGACGATCTCGATCAGTTTCGTGGGGTCATTGTCCAGGTCGACCATGTTGCCGGCCTCCTTGGCGGCCTGCGTACCGCTGTTCATCGCCACGCCCACGTCGGCCTGCGCCAGCGCCGGGGCATCGTTCGTGCCGTCGCCCATCATGGCGACCAGTTTACCGGCCCGCTGCTCCCGGCGGATGTATTCGAGTTTATCCTCGGGGCGGGCTTCGGCGATGAAGTCGTCGACGCCTGCCTGTTCGGCAATGTATTTTGCCGTCAGCGGGTTGTCGCCCGTCACCATCACGGTTTTCACGCCCATCTTGCGCAGACGCTCGAAACGCTCGCGGATACCCGTCTTGATGATGTCCTGCAATTCGACCACACCCCTGATCCGCTCGTCCTCGCAGACGATGAGCGGCGTCCCGCCGTTCTCGGAGATACGGCGCACGGTGGCTTCGATACCTGCGGGGCATTCGTGCCCCGCCTCGGCACACATGCGCAGGATCGCTTCCGAAGCGCCCTTGCGGATACGGCGGCCGTCGGGCATGTCCACACCCGAGCACTTGGTCTCGGCGGTGAACTTCACCATGTGCACGCCGACCAGTTGCAGGGGATCGGTCTTGATGCCCTGCTCGGCACCCAGTTCGACGATGGACTTGCCTTCGGGCGTCGGATCGGACACCGACGAGAGGACGCACAGCCGGACAAACTCCCGGGCACCGAACCCGTCGACCGGATAGAAGCCCGTGGCCTTGCGGTTACCGATGGTGATCGTACCGGTCTTGTCGAGCAGCAGTGTGTCGATGTCGCCGGCAGTCTCGACGGCCTTGCCCGACTTGGTGATGACGTTGGCGCGGAGCGCACGATCCATACCGGCGATGCCGATGGCCGAAAGCAGGCCGCCGATGGTGGTCGGGATCAGGCAGACGAACAGCGAGATGAACGCCGCGACGGTGATGTTGGCGCCGACGTAATCGGCAAAGGGCTTGAGCGTCGCGCAGACGATGACGAACACGATCGTAAAGCCTGCCAGCAGGATGGTCAGGGCGATTTCGTTGGGCGTCTTCTGGCGCGAGGAGCCTTCCACGAGGGCGATCATCTTGTCGAGGAAACTTTCGCCCGGACGCGCCGTGACCTTCACCAGGATGCGGTCGGAAAGCACTTTGGTACCACCCGTGACGGAACTTTTGTCACCGCCCGCCTCGCGGATCACAGGGGCGGACTCGCCCGTGATGGCGCTCTCGTCGATCGAAGCGAGCCCCTCGACGATCTCGCCGTCGGCGGCGACCGTGTCACCGGCGACGCATTCGAAGAGGTCACCCTGCCTGAGGTCGGAACTGCTCACGATATGCGACTGTCCGTCGGGGTCGATCCGCTTGGCAGGGGTTTCCTCACGGGTCTTGCGCAGCGAGTCGGCCTGCGCCTTGCCGCGCGCCTCGGCAATGGCCTCGGCGAAGTTGGCGAAGAGCACCGTGGCGAAAAGCACCAGGAAGACCACGACGTTATAGAGCAGCGACCCCTGCGAGGTATTGCCCGTCACGGCAATCCACACGATCAGCAGCAACATGACGAAGGTGACGGCTTCGACGGTGAACATGATGGGGTTCTTGACCATCTTGCGCGGGTCGAGCTTTTGGAACGAGGCGCGCAGGCTCTGGCGCAGCAGGGTACGGTCGAACAAGGAATTATTTCTGTTTCGTTTCATAGTCGTAACATTTTAGAAGGTCAGGTAATCGGCGATCGGGCCCAGCGCCAGCGCAGGGAAGAACGAGAGCGCAGCGACGATGATGATGACGGCGAAAGTCATCAGCGAGAAGGTTCCCGTATCGGTCTTGAGCGTACCGGCGCTTTCGGGGATATATTTCTTCGAAGCGAGCAGCCCCGCGATGGCGACCTGCCCCACGATCGGGAAATAACGCCCCATGATCAGCGCAATGCCGGTCGAAATATTCCAGAACGGCGTATTGTCGGCCAGCCCCTCGAAACCCGAACCGTTGTTGGCGGCCGAGGAGGTGTACTCGTAGAGCATTTCGCTCAGGCCGTGGAACGAGGGGTTGTTGAGCCAGCCGATCTCCGGGTCGGCGGCGGCTACGGCGGCTGAAATTCCCGTGCCGACGAGGATCAGGAAGGGGTGCATCAGCACGACCAGCGTGGCGATCTTCATCTCTCGCGCCTCGACCTTCTTGCCGAGGAACTCGGGCGTACGGCCCACCATCAGGCCGCTGATGAAGACCGCGATAATAAGAAATGCGAAGTAGTTCATCCATCCCACGCCGACACCGCCGAACCAGCAGTTGATCTGCATGTTGAGCATTTGCAGCATACCGCTCAGCGGGGTCTGCGAATCGTGCATCGAGTCGACCGACCCGTTCGAGGTGACGGTCGTCGTCATGCCCCACATGGCCGAAGCCGCCGAACCGATGCGAATCTCCTTGCCCTCCATCGAACCGAGCTCCTGCGCGATACCCATCCGGTCGATCTGCCGGCTGCCGCCCGTCTCCTGCCATACCGAAAAGACGACGCCCGCGGTATAGGCGAAGAGCATCACGGCGAAAATCCACGCGGCGAGCTTACGGCGGCGCGTATAGAAGCCGAACGCGAAGACCATCGCCATCGGAAGGATCAGGATCGACCAGCACTCGAGGATGTTGGTAAAGGCATTGGGGTTTTCGAGCGGGTGTGCCGAGTTGGTGCCGAAATAGCCGCCACCGTTGGTGCCCAGTTGTTTGATAGGCACGATGGCCGCTGTGGGGCCCTGCGAGATGACCTGCTCCTGGCCTTCGAGCGTAGTGATGGTCTGTTTGCCGTCGAACGACATCGGGGTTCCGTTGATGACGAGCAGGATACCCACGACGAGCGACAACGGCATCAGAATACGGGTTACGCTCTTGGTAAGGAACACCCAGAAGTTGCCGATGGTCTTCGTGGTCTTGGCAGCCAGCGCCTTCATGACACCTGCCATGGCCGCCATGCCGCAGGCTGCGGTGACGAACTGGAAGAGCATGATGACGAACAGCTGGGTGAAATAGCTCAACCCCGTCTCGCCGCTGTAATGTTGCAGGTTGCAGTTGACCATGAACGAGATACAGGTGTTGAACGCCAGATCGGGCGACTGCCCGGGGTTGCCGTCGGGGTTGAGCGGCAGCCAGCCCTGGAAAACCAGCAGCAGCATGCCCCAGAAGAACCAGAAGAGGTTGACCATCAGCAGCGCCTTGAGAAACTGTTTCCAGTCCATCTCCTGCGCGGGGTCGATACCGCACACGCGGTAGACGAACCGTTCGACGGGAGCCATGAAGTCGAGCCACGTGCGCTCACCTCGGTATACTTTGGCAATGTAGCGTCCCAGCGGATAGCAAAGCACCACCAGAGCCACCCATTGCAGGATAACGCCTAAAATTTCGGTATTCATTTATTTGCGTTTTTTCGGGGTCAGACAATCAGAATCTTTCGGGTTTTACGAGCACGTACATCAGATAGACGAATCCGACGATGCTCAGAATAAGCAGTCCTGTAAACATTTTTCATCAGATTTTTTCAAACCAATCCACACATTTCGAATAAAACCAGTAACACAGCGACCCGAGGGCGCACAGCAACAGGAACAACACAGTTCCATTCATCTTCGTTCTTTTTTTGAGTTAGACAACAATTTCGTAAAACCGCAAAGCATCCGGCACAGCAACAGCATTGCGCCGCAGAATATCAGGATCAGGATCACGATTACCATGTCGATTTCTTCTTTCGGTTTGTGTCCAAAGGAATACGAAGGGAGTGCCAAAACAGGAATTTCGGCACTATGCGACTAATTGTCAAACAGATGCGACTTTGGCATACCTGCCAAAAAGAACGGCCGCCCTATCAAAATGATAAGGCGGCCGTCTCAGAATGATATGCCTGGCGCCGGCGTCAGGGCTTCATGCCGTAACTTTCCAGCTTGCGGTAAAGCGTGGCGATGCCGATGCCCAGCAGGCGGGCGGCCTCGGCCTTGTTGCCTTTCGTGTATTCGAGTACCCTGAGGATGTGGTGCCGTTCGAGGGCGTCGAGCGCCATCGAGTCGGGCACGGAGCCGTCGCACGACGCGGCATGGAATTCGGGGGAGAGGCAGCCGACGGTGAGGGCGTTGCCTTCGGCCATGATCAGGCTGCGCTCCACGACGTTGCGCAGTTCGCGGACGTTGCCGTGCCAGGCATGGCGTTCCAGTGCGGCGATATATCCCTTGTCGATCGTGTCGATCCGGCGCCCCATCCTGTCGGCGAACTGCGCCGCAAAGAACCGGGCATATTCGGCGATATCGCCCGGCCGTTCGCGCAGCGACGGCAGGTGGATGCGGAAAACAGAAAGTCGGAAGAAGAGGTCTTCGCGGAAATTCCCGGAAACGATCTCCTTTTCGAGGTCGCGGTTCGTGGCGGCGATGATCCGCAGGTCGACCTTGGTCGGGCGGGTCTCGCCGATTTTGATGAACTCGCCGCATTCGAGCACGCGCAGCAGCTTGGCCTGCAGCTCGACGGGCATCTCGCCGATCTCGTCGAGAAAAAGCGTCCCCTTGTCGGCCTCCTCGAACAACCCTTTCTTATCCTTGGTGGCACCCGTGAAGCTGCCGGCACGGTGGCCGAACAATTCGCTTTCGAGCAGTTCCTTGGAGAAAGCCGAACAGTTGACGGCGACGAACGCCCCCTTCGCGCGCGGGCTGGCGTGGTGGATGGCCTGCGCAAAAACCTCCTTGCCGGTTCCGGTTTCACCCGTGAGCAGCACCGAGGTATCCGTGACGGCGACCTTGCGTGCCAGCGCGACCGCACTGCGGAGGGATTCCGACGAACCGATGATGCGGTCGAACGAATGCTCTTCGGAGAGTTTGTCCTCGAGACGAGCCAGCCGGCGCTGCATCTGCGCTTTCTCGGTGGCACGGCTCAGCAGCGGCAGTATCTTGTTGTTGTCGTCGCCCTTGGTTATGTAATCGAATGCCCCGTTCTTGATGGCCTGCACGCCGTCGGGGATATTGCCGTAGGCCGTCAGCAGGATGACCTCGGCCGAAGGCATGACCTGCTTGATCCGTCCGACCATCTCGACACCGTTGCCGTCGGGCAGCTTGACGTCGCACAGCACGACATCGGGTTCATAGCGGCGGAGCATCCTGAGCCCCCCGGCACAATCGGCGGCCTCGGCCACCTCGTAACCTTCCAGAGCGATGATGCGGGCCAGCAGCTTGCGCAACTGTTCCTCGTCGTCGATAATAAGAATCTTTGCCATTCGGTTCGTTCATTCTTTTCGGCAAAGGTAACACAATAATTCCACATATCGTTCCGGCAGCCCCATACAACACGGAGCCCCCGCGATGCAGGGGCGCCGTGCGAACCGGCAATACCGGGTCTATTTCACGGAGTTCTTATACCACTCCTTGTGTTTTTCGCCACGGCTCTTCACCCAACCGGCGAAATCGGGATAGAAGACGTCGATCTTCACCATCTCGTCCGGGATCCGGTAATCGGTAACGGGCAGGTCGATGGCAAAAGGATACAACTCGGAAGTCGCATAATAATAGGGCCCGATGGGATTCCCCGCCTTGTCCAGCGAGCTCTTGTCATCGTTGCGGCCGAAAGGATAGGGGTCGGCCAGCGACGTGGGCGGATAGTTGGTCAGGTGTATTTCCTTGCGGACGGCCCCGGGAACAAACCCTTTGTCGCTCACGCAGATGAACGGGTTGTAGAGCGACTTGCGGGTCACCTTGTCCATCGACAGGCTCCCGTCCAGTTCGATCTCGACGCTAACGGGCCCCCGGGCCACGGCCTGCTCGATGTCGTCGAAGAGTATCACCACGGCTTTATCCTGGTTCTTTTCGAGTCCGGCCGTCGAAGACCCGTTTTCGATCTTCACGCCTTTGACGGCGGTTACGGGAATGTCGAGCTGGTAACCGAAGGCGCTCCGGAGTTTACCGCCGCTGTGCAACGGAGTGACGACATCCCGGATCGCCACGATCCGGTTGTCTTTGTCGACCGTGAAGGTCGTGCTGTACCCGACCACCACGTCGTTCATGTCGTAATCGCCCTGGCTCGGCCACAGATCCTCGAAAGCCAGCGTGCCGACCACAGGGTCGCCCGCCACGTCGGGATACTTCTCGTCACCGGGGTCGGTCGTCGGGCGGTCGGGGTCGTAAATGGCATCGGCAGGATCGGAGTCCACATAGAAAAGCACGTCCTTATAGTCGTTGTCGCCGCCATCCTCGAAGCCGAGCACGGTCTTGCCGCTCACTTTGTCGTAAAGGCTGACCATATAGCGGCCGTTCCCCGCATTGAACTCATTGTTCGAATAGCGCGCCGGGTGTTTAGAACCGGTGATATCGAGTTTTCCGGTATAGTCATAAGCCGAAATTTCATACGCATCGGGCAGCATGAACCAGCCCACGGTCGTACCGGCTGGAAAAATGTCAGTAGCCTTGCCTCCCCTGAAACAGGTCAGCCGCAGCTGTTCGCCGAAAAACAGGGGTGCCGTCCAATCGCCGCCGCCCGACCCCAAATCATCCGGGTCGTCGAAATTGGTCGTAAAGGAAGAGCAGTTGGGGAAGGCCACGTACTTGGGCAGCGCATCGAACTCGGCTTGCGTCCGGGGAGGGTTCTGCGTATCATAATAATAATAACCGATGGCATTGCGCCATGCTGCCAGTTCTGCGGCGAACACCAGCGTCAGATGGGCATCCTTCGTCACATTGAGGTTGACCACCCCGGTCGGCATGGCGTATTTCGAATTGTCGACGCCCGGCATCAGTACGTTCTGAATGCGGTTCATCATCCCCGCAGGTGTCTGTGCGTAATCAGGTGCGATATTCAGGTAGGGTTTCTGACCATACACTGTACCGAGGATGTAGAGCGGTTTGCCTTCCCAAGTCCAGTCGCCGAGCTGCTGCACGTTATAAGGATTGGCCGCATCGGCACGGGTCGCCGCAACCCGGTCGGCAACCGCGGCGCCGGAGACCTTCCCGGCCGCCTTTTCGTAGAACTGCCGCACGTTGCACGAAATACCGCCGGCAGTCACGTCGGCCTCGATACAGGCGGGGAAACCGTAGGATTCGCTATACACGTACACCTTGCCTACGGCAGTCGGGAGGTTGACCACTCCCGAATATTTACCGTCGTTATCGGTATAGGCCCTGAGCAGGGCTTTTACGCCGGGTTTCAGAGTAAACGCACCGTCCACGGCATTCACAGGGTTCTGGGCATAAATTTCAAACAGCGCCTTGCTGCCCCTGCGGGCATAGTCCAGATTAAGAGGAATATCCCGCGTCGTGGCGTAATCGTATTTATTTCCGCCTTGGGCCGTGTCATCCGGGCCGGGAACTTCATCCGGCCGTTCGATACAGCCGGTCGGTAACATGGTGCATACTGCGAGGGCACACAGCAGGCACAGGTATCGTAAATTTTTCATATGAGAAAAAATTGGTTTATCACATCCTTTTCCGACAGCCATCCGCACCTACCGTTCTGCCCTGCGAAAGCAAATTCCGCAGAAGCCCGCATTTCTATCTTGACAAATGTAAAAAAATAAACCCAATTTCGCCAAACTTTGGGCGAAAATCGCATATTATTAGTGAAATACACACCAAAAGCACAACAAATACGGCTACCATTTAAAACATTTCAGCCCTACATTCTACAAAAAAAGAAGCCGGGCTTCCGCCCGGCTTAAAGCTCAGAAATGAATATTCTTCCGATACCGGGACGGGGACATGCCCGTGTACCTGCGGAAAAAGCGGCTCAGGGTAGACTGGTCGGGAAAATTGACACGCGCCACGATCGTCTTCAAGTCCATCGCCGATTCCCGGAGCAGCGCCTTGATCTCGAAAATCGTGAAGCAGACGATCCAGTCCCGTGCCGACTGCCCGCTGATCTCGTTCATCAGGTTGGTCAGGTACTTCGGAGTGATCCCGAGCCTCTCGGCGAAATACGCCACGTCCCTGTTGGGAGAATGTTCCTCGACGACCGTCCGCATGAACCGGAATGCCAGTTCTTCCTTATGGGTATAAGCAGTCTTTTCAGCCTGCGGATCATTGAGATAGATGGTGTAGACGTCCCAATAGAACACCCGCAAAAGTTGCATTACCGACTCACGGCGACAGATGACGGGAGCATTTTCGGCACGGTAAGCCAGCAAGTCGCAGAAATTCAGGAACCGCCCGACATACTCTTCCCGCGGCTCCGAGGCGATATGCGTGCGCATGTAAAAAAAGAAACCGGGCCTGGCCCTCCACAGGGAACTGAGGGTATCGGTAAACATATCGTGCGATATGCGGAAAAACCTGATCCCGAAATCGTCGCTTACCTCCTTGATGGAAATCAACTGCCAGGGAAACAGGGCAAGCACCATCCCGCGCACGATCCGGAAGCGATGGCTGAAAACCTGTACCGTAGCCGTACCCGACAGGCAGATGCCTCCGACCCCTTCCATAAGGTATACCGGACAATCGGATACCGGTAATTCGTCAGACTGTGTGTAGATACCGAACTCCCCGGGCTCGAGCAACCTGAAAAGTTTCGTATCGTCTTCATCTATATTCATTGTTACAAATTTAGATATTTGTCCGTTCTGAAAGCACCTCGCTTTTCACCAATAACATGCAAAAATTGCCGCACATGAAAATTCGTACTTTCATCCGCATTTCTCGGATCACAGCGGGTGAAGCTTCCTTGCCCGAACCTTTTTCCGCACGCAAAAGATCCCGGAAAACTTTGCCGGTTCGGAATTAATGCCTACCTTCGCGCAAAACATCAGATGATATGATGAAACCCGGTTCGAACATGCAACTCAGCAAGAAATCGCTGGCCGAAGAGCTGGCCGGCCGGTTGCAGGGGCAATTCATGTCCGGAAAATTCGAGGTGGGCGAAAAACTACCGCCCGAACCGGAGTTGATGCAGATTTTCGGGGTCGGCCGCTCGACCGTGCGCGAAGCGGTCAGAATCCTGTCCAACATGGGGTTCCTGAAGGTACGGCAAGGTGCCGGGACATTTGTCGAACGCCTCACGCCCCCGGACGAACCGATGGAGCGGCGCCTCGGGCGCGCCGACCTGCACGACCTGGACGAAGTGCGGAAAATACTGGAAGTCGCGATCGCCGAAAAAGCCGCCGAACGGCGAACGGCACACGACGCCGCAGTCCTCGAAAAGCACCTCGCGGAGCGGGGAGCGACCGCAGCTGCCGGGGCATTGCAGGCCTGTATCGAAGCCGACGTCAACTTCCACATCGCCCTGGCCGAGGCCACGCACAACGAAATCCTGTGCGAGCTGTACCGCTCGACGGCCGCCCATCTGAAAAAGAGGTTCAGCAATATATACAGGGACACGGAGTGCCTGCTCGCCACCCAGCCCACGCACGGGCAGTTACTCGGATACATCCTTGCCGGGGACGTGCGGAATGCCCGGGAGGCGATCACGCGGATACTCGAAGAACCATAGCCCGCAGCAATGGAGACGCTTACAAAACCCACGGACACACGCCTGCGGCGCTTCACGGAGACCGGAACAGTCTACCCGATACTGTTCATGATCAGCATCACCCACCTGCTGAACGACATGATGCAGTCGGTGATCCCGGCCGTCTACCCGCTCCTGAAGGAGAAATTCGGCTTCACGTTCGCCCAGATCGGAATCATCACGCTGGTTTTCCAGATGACCTCGTCGCTGCTGCAACCCTTCATCGGACTCTATGCAGACCGCCATCCGCGCCCCTACTCGCTCGCCGCGGGGATGTGCTTCACGCTGCTCGGGCTGTTCACCCTCTCCGTCGCCCCGGGCTTCGTACCCATCCTGCTGGCGGTAGGACTGATCGGCTGCGGCTCTTCGGTCTTCCACCCCGAATCCTCCCGGGTGGCGCAACTCGCTTCGGGAGGCCGGAAAGGACTGGCACAGTCGATATTCCAGGTCGGCGGCAACGCCGGGGGCGCCATGGGGCCGCTGCTGGCCGCGCTGGTCGTCATCCCCTTCGGGCAGGCCTCGATCGGCTGGTTCGCTTTGGCCGCAATCCTCGCCATCCTCATCCTCTCGAGAATCGGGAGGTGGTATAAACTTCGCCTCACCGTCACCGCAAACCGCCCCGCGGCAGCCGCAGCGGCCCCGGCACACCACCTGGGGAAACGCAAAATCCGCCTCGCACTGGGCATCCTGGGCGTACTGGTATTCTCGAAATACTTTTACATCGCCAGCATGACCAACTACTTCACATTCTTCCTGATGGATAAATTCGAAATCTCGGTGCAGGGGGCGCAGTACTGCCTCTTCACATTCCTCGGGGCATCGGCTGTCGGCACGGTCGCCGGCGGGCCGCTGGGCGACCGTTTCGGGCGTAAATACGTGATCTGGGGCTCCATCCTCGGGGCTGCGCCCTTCACCCTGCTGCTGCCCTATGCGAACCTGACCTGCACGATCGTGCTCGCCGTCATCATCGGACTCGTCATCTCCTCGGCATTCTCCGCCATCCTGGTCTACGCCACCGACCTGATGCCCGGCAAGGTCGGGATGGTCGCCGGGATCTTTTTCGGGCTGATGTTCGGCCTCGGCGGCCTCGGCTCGGCCTTCTTCGGCTGGCTGGCCGACAAGACCAGCATCGAATTCATCTTTCGGATCAGCACCCTGCTGCCCCTGTTGGGGATAATCACGGGTTTCCTGCCGAATATCGAAGGCAAAACGACAAACACATAACCGATGAAAGCATGCCAAATGTAATCGTACTACGCCCCCGGGCTGTTGCACGATAGCTTCGAGAGAAGAAGCCCCGGAAGATTCCAACCTTTACTTTAACCGATAACACCATGCAGTACATTTGTAAATACCAGTCGCCCCTCGGCGGGATAACGGTCTCCGCCGACGGCAACAGCCTGACCGGGCTTTGGTTCGACGGGCAAAAATACTTTGCCGCCACACTGCCGGCAGCACACGAAGAGAAGCAGCTCCCCGTATTCGACCAGACACAGCGGTGGCTGGACTGCTACTTCAGCGGGAAAAACCCGGGATTTACACCCCCGCTGGGCCCCGAAGGGTCGCCCTTCCGGCAGGCCGTATGGGAAATATTACTACAAATACCGTACGGGGAAACAATCACCTATAAGGATATTGCGGAAGAAATCGCACGGCAGCAGGGAAAGCAAACCATGTCGGCGCAGGCCATAGGCGGTGCCGTAGGGCACAATCCGATCAGCATTATCATCCCCTGCCACCGGGTCGTGGGCAGCGACGGCAGCCTGACGGGATATGCCGGCGGCATTCCTAAAAAAGTCGGGCTCCTCACCCTCGAACAGGCGAACATGTCCGGACTGTTCATCCCGGAAAAGTAATTCCCCCTGCGGAAGCAAAAGATCCGCCGACGGGTATAAAAGAAAAATCCTTACGACTTGCCGAAACTTGTCGTAAGGATTCTATTTTTGTTTTGGAGCGGGAAACCGGAAACCGATCCTGCAGTTTCTTTCCGTTATGTATCAGAATGTTATGGCGACCTTTCGGTTTTCAGCTCACCTTTTGCTCCTCGCTGCATTTCTATGTGTCAATACGAAGACAGACAGTCTTTTAGACAAAAACAAATCTTTTATTCTATCTATTTTGGCGGAGCATTTTATCATATTCGTCGAAATCCATCAGGTCGAACGATTCCACCCGCTCCCCCGCTTCCCGCCGGGCGGCTATGATCTCCAACAGTTGCCGGAATTGCCGGAACCGCCTTATCGCGTCGACCCCCGACGGGGTTTCCCGGCCTCCCGCCCACATATCATGCCTTACGGCATAGGCGTATGCGAACACTTTGAGCGAAAGATGATCGTGGCGCGGCGTTTCCCGCAGGCGGAATATCATGTCCGTATCGTCCGGGGTCGTCAGGTAATGATACCACCCCGGCGGCGCGGACTGCCATTTGCGCACGAAGATCATCGGAAGGTGTTCCGCCCGGATCACGAAATTATTGCGCCGCAGGTAGGCGACGCTCTGCCGAATCTCCTGATAGGGATCGTAGTAAGGGCCTCCGTATATTCGGTACTGCTTCCGGTCGGCCGGATAATGCAGGCTCGCATAGCCGGGATGGAGAAGTTCGTACTGCACGGGCAGCGGCACGGCCATATCCGTCAGCAGTTCGCGCATCAGTCCGACCATTTGTGCCCCGGCATGGTGTTCTTGAAAAACGAGCAGGTCGCAACGCTCGATAAACAGCCGGAACAGCTCCGGAGGCGAAAAACGCTCCGCGCACCGTTCCATCACCTCCCGACGATCCGCCGCGTCGATAATCGGGTTGCATTCGGCGGCTTTGCCGTGCGAAATGTTTTGCAGATATTCCCGCCATTGCCGGGCCGTCAGCACGACGGCGACCTCCAGCCCGGAGTGCTTCGCTCGTTGTTCCAAAAGACAGGCCGCAACCGACCGCTCGGCTTTGCCCGTCAGAGCGATCAGCACCCGGACGCGCGACATGGATTTCAGATAGTATGCGGCGAGTTGTTCGAAATACTGCGCCGTGCGGAAACCGCAGCCGCAGCCGTACAGGATGCCGAGGGTAAAGGCTGGTTCCATAGTTTGTGGTTGTCGGATTAAAAAGCGGATGCGGGGCCGAAACAATCAAGTGACGCAACTTCACAGATTGAAGAATTCGTTTCGGCCGCCCGCATCCGCATAATAAAAAGGACGGCCGGGCACGGGATTACTTGCGTGTTACTACCAGATTTCAGGGCCATGTCCGCCGTCCTTGTGAAGCCCCCGGCAGACACGGCAATGCCCGCCGACCAAGGGCCGACGGATGCCAAAAACGCCTCTTTTCGATTGATTTGCCGTGACATAATACCGGGGTTGAGATTGTGGGAGTGCGCCCCGGATAGAAATAAAAAAGGGGCGCATTTGCAGCCCCGTTAAGCAGGTCGTGGAAAACCCGAATCAGTAAGCTGTCCTGCGCCCTTGCCTGCCCCGCCCGTAAAGGGCAGGACATAACAAGGACTGACAACTATTATACCTGATTCAAACCCTCTCGAAAGAGGTTTCCACGTTTGCTTAACGGTATAAAGAGTTGTTTACCCTTTATATGTTATGTCCGTCGGCTATGCCGAATCGAGATAATTCCTTGAAGTTTGCATAGTAGTTGCTTGCCAGTTTGTTCCCGGACGGCTTCTGCCGCCCCTATACAACGAAACTGCTTCAAGGAATCGTGAAACAAATATACGAACAATTTCGAATCTAATACCAACGGGCCGTGTGTTTTTGGAAAAATCTTGCTAATTTTGTAGGTATGAAGAACTCCATCGACTTTCTGCCCGAACGCAAACAGCGGGATTTACACGAATTGGCCGCACTGATCCGCGACGAGGTGAAAGATGTCGTTATGATTATCCTATACGGGAGTTATGCGGCGAATACCTATGTCGAACGCGACGAACGGCGCGACTACGGCGTGCGGACAATCTACATGAGCGACTACGATCTGCTGGTCGTTACCAAGCGTCGGCTGGGAGAACGGGAAAGCACGGTAGAGGCCCGCGTTAGGGAGCGGTTTGCAGCCGGGAAGAACGACGAGAACCTGCCCCGACCCCAGATTATCAACGAAAGCATCTCCAAGCTGAACGACGCCCTGACGATGGGACGTTATTTCTACGTCGAGATCGTCGCAAAGGGAATCATGCTCTACGATTCGGGCGAATGTCTGTTAACCACACCAAAAGAATTGGACTATGCGGAGATTAAGGCAATGGCGGAAGAGTATTATACAAGCAAATATATTCGCGCTACATATTTCTTTGATGACGCTATTACTAACATCCACAAAAACAGATTTGTCCAAGCATCTTTTTATCTTCACCAAGCTGCCGAGTATTTTCTAAAAGCTATCCCGTTGGTTTATATTCTTTACGGGTATAAAGAACATGATCTTGAATTTCTGATCGGGAAATGTAAACCCTATACGCTGGAATTGGCAAAAGTATTCCCCTGCGACACGGATGAAGAAAAACGCCTGTTCGACCTGCTGCGCCGCGCCTATCTGGAAGCCCGCTACAATGACAAATTCGTTGTAACAAAAGCCGACATCGACGCCCTCGTCCCCAAGATCGAACTACTCCGCGACATTGTGGAAAA
Organism: Alistipes sp. CAG:29; assembly: GCF_000435435.1. NCBI lineage: Bacteria > Pseudomonadati > Bacteroidota > Bacteroidia > Bacteroidales > Rikenellaceae > Alistipes > Alistipes sp. CAG:29. The sequence continues at coordinate 195,485 of NZ_FR893507.1, forward strand.
GGTCTGCGAAGAACAGATTGTAGAATATAAACGTTTGAGTGGGAGATAATCTCCACTCTGTTATTGTTATTAATTCTGCAATGGCGTTGTTTCTCCATTAATTTGCAAAATGAAAACTACTATATTTGAAACAATTGACACGACAAATTCTACATATTGAGGCTCTAATCTTTTGAAAGATGCCTCTTTGCCATGGCCAGATCCATACCCATTACGCAATTCTGAAACTCCTTGAATAACACTATTTAAACCGCTCAAAATTTGGCGTATTGAGCGGTCTGCTTGTTCTTTATTACTGGCCGAAGATGATTCTAATATTCCTACTGAATTGATAGTTTCCTTAAAAAGTTTTGAAAGGGTCATATCGTCTGTATATGAGATTTTTTTCTCCGATAAAATACTTTTACATACGATTTCCAATAATTCTTTTGCGCTGCCTAAAGCCAAATCAGTATTTGTTTTGACCATAGATTTCATCAAATTTACTTTTGACAGGACATATTCAGAATCTAAATATTGCTGTATTGATTTTTCTTGAATATCAATGCCTGTTTCTATTTTTCTCACACCATATATAGGCATTGAGGAAATATTATATCGAATATATAATTCATATCCATCACCTCGTAAATATCTACTATATATAGCTTTGAGCTTATCTAAATCTTCCTGTTTGTGCATTACAGCCGGATTTAGTGTTTCACATATAAAACGAATAAATAATTCATCGTTACAGTGTAACAAATTAAAACGGCTGTCGTTAAACATCCAAGTAATAGTTTCGTAGTCGCCAAATCGAGAATGACAACTAATATCTCCAAATGCGGTTTTGTATCGTTTGTCTTGAGATGGCAATTGTTCTAAATCAAATATTCTATTTAGAAATTCGGCGTCATTCAACTTTCCGCAAATAGATATTTTAGAAGTTTCTATTTCATCTGCGATTAACTGTCGCGTGATAGACGTTATATTATTTGACATATTTCAGATTTTTTTCCAAAAATAGCATTTTATAAAGTATACAAGAAATTATATGTATTAAATCAAAGATGCCTTCCCCGTTTTCTCGGCGAGTAAGTTCTAACACGCGGCCTCGGTTTCTGTTGCTGTTCCGGTTTGACCTGCGGCTTTGTGTCGGGCTTCATCTCTTGCGGCTGTTGCACGGATAATACGCTCTCGGTCAGCATATCTTTCTGTCCGGGCTTTGATTCCACCCCGAACCGGGATCGGCAAACAGTTCCGCCCTATTTGCGGTATCCACCCCATCGCTCTTTAGCAGGCAGGCTTTTTTTACAACTTCAACCCAAAAACGAAAAAACCTTACATATCATTGATACATAAGGTTTTTGCTCTTTATTGCCGCCTCTTTTCAAAGGCTCCGGGAGCGGAAAACGAGACTCGAACTCGCGACCCCAACCTTGGCAAGGTTGTGCTCTACCAACTGAGCTATTTCCGCAATATGTTTTTCGGCCTGCGAAAAGGCTTTCACCCCTCCTTCCGGCATCCGAAACTCGCGTTTCGGGATTGCAAATATAAACTGAAAAATTTATTCTGCAAAATTTTCCGGCGAATTTTGTCGCAAAACGATGTCCCCGGCCTTCGGAAAAGCCGGGGACACCCGTATGGGAAACCCTTATATCCGGGCGGCGGAATGAACCGGCCTGCCGGGAACCGGGGAATTAACGAACCAGGAAACCTTCGTCGGCACGCACCGGGATGGGCAGTTTGGCATAAATACCATCCTGGAGCTTGCTGCGTACGGCCTTGAACGCCTCGATGGTGACATTCACGTCCTCGAGGGTATGGACTGCGGTCGGGATGATGCGCAGGATGATCTCGCCTTTCGGGATTACGGGGTAAACGACCATCGAACAGAAGATGCCGTGGTTCTCACGCAGGTCAACGACCAGGTTCGTAGCCTCGGGGATGCCGCCCTTCAGGAAAACGGGCGTCACGGGCGAATTGGTCACGCCGATCTCGAAGCCGTTCTCTTTGAGGCTGCTTTGCAACACGCGTACGATCTCCCAGAGTTTCTGCTGGTATTCGGGGTGGTTGCGGATCAGCTCCAGGCGTTTCAGGGCACCGATAACCATCGGCATCGGGAGCGACTTGGCGTAAAGCTGCGAACGCATGTTGTAACGCAGCAGGTTGATCAGCCAGCGGGGGCCGCAGACGAATGCACCGATACCGGCCATCGACTTGGCAAAGGTGTTGAACAGCACGTCTACGCCGTCCACTACGCCGAAATGCGACGCCGTACCGCGGCCGCCCTCACCCATCGTACCGAAGCCGTGGGCATCGTCGACCAGAAGGCGGAACTGGAAATCCTTTTTCAGGGCCACGATCTCGTCGAGCTTGCCCAGGTCGCCTTTCATGCCGAAGACACCCTCGGTGATCACGAGCACGCCGCCGTTCTGCTCTTCGGCCAGGTCGGTGGCATGCTGCAATTGCAGGCGCAGCGACTCCATGTCGTTGTGGCCGTATACGAAACGCTTGCCCTTGTGCAGGCGCAGGCCGTCGATGATGCAGGCATGCGCTTCGGCATCGTAGACCACCACGTCGCGCGGCGTCAGCAGGCAGTCGATGATCGAAATCATGCCCTGATAACCGAAGTTCAGCAG
>NZ_FR893507.1:198185-200084 GCF_000435435.1 Alistipes sp. CAG:29
TGGTAGACGGTCTGGCCACTCATCATGCGGGCGCCCATCGGGGCCGCCATGCCGAACTGTGCGGCACCCTCGGCGTCGGCCTTGCGGACTTCGGGGTGGTTGGCCAGCCCGAGGTAGTTGTTCAGACTCCAGTTGAGCATCTTCTTGCCCCGGAAAGTCATGTGGGGGCCGATATCGCCTTCCAGTTTGGGGAAAGCGTAATAACCGTGGGCGTACGACATGTACTGACCGATGGGGCCACCTGCATTTTTCTCAAGGCGTGCAAAAATATCAACCATAAAATATTGTAATTTAATGTTTAAGTTTCCGTTTCGGACGCGCAAAAGTACAAAAAAACCTTTTAGCCATCAAAATTAGCCGTTTTTTATTCGGCACGGGTACGCATTTATACTTATTTCCGGATATTAGATAAGGAAAAAGGCCGCTTTCGGCGGCCCGGGGGAGAACTTTGTTCGGTTTTTCATTTTTTCGATCGGCGGTCTATCGCATCGACGATCACCGCGACGGCACCGTCGCCCGTCACGTTGGTCGCCGTGCCGAAGCTGTCCATGGCGATATAGGTGGCGATCATCAGTCCCGCGAGCGTCTCGTCGAACCCGAGCATCGACTCGAGCAATCCCAGCGCCGCCATGATCGCGCCGCCCGGCACCCCCGGTGCGGCGATCATCGTCACGCCCAGCAGCAGGATGAACCCCGCGAAAGTCCCCGCCGGAATATCCAGCCCGGCCAGCATCGAAACGGCCAATGCGCAGGCCACGATCTTCATCATCGACCCCGAGAGGTGGATCGTGGCACAGAGCGGTACGACGAACGACGCCAGCTGGGGGCGCACGCCGAGCCGGAGGGTCTGCGCCAGGGTCACGGGGATGGTGGCGGCCGACGATTGCGTGCCGAGCGCCGTGACATAGGCCGTAAGCATCGTACGGAGCATCCGCAGCGGGTTTTTGCGGGCAACGAGCCCGGCAATGGAGAACTGTGCGAGCAGCAGCACGACGGTCATGAAGAAGATCACCACGATCAGCTTCACGAAGACGCCCAGCACCCCGGCCACCTGCCCGGACTGGGTCATCGAAAGGAAGATTCCGAAGATATAGAAGGGCAGCAGCGGGATGATGACGCCCGCGATCACGCGGTCGATGATCGACTTGAAATCGTCCATCACCCCTTTGAGTTTCACGCTGTGCGTATAGGCCATCCCCAGCCCGAGTACGAAGGCCAGTACCAGCGCCGACATGACACCGAACAGGGGTGGCATCCCAACCGTGAAATAGGGTGCGGGGGCCGTTGCGGCCGCGTCGGGCAGCACGGCTGCGGCGCCTTCGAGCAATGCGGGGAACAGCGCCCGCCCCGTGAGGTAGGTGCCGAAGCCCGAGAAAAGGGTGAAGGCATAGGCCAGCGCCGCCGTGAGGGCCAGCAGGCGCCCGGCGTTGCGTCCCAGGTCGGCGATGCCCGGCGCCACCAGCCCGAGGATGAGCAACGGGATGACGAACGAAAGGAACTGGCCGAAAATATCATTGAACGTAAGGGCGATACGCGTCGCCCACACAGGGAAGAAAAAGCCGCAGCCGACCCCGAGGCCGATGGCCAGCACGACGCGCGGCAGCAATCCGAACCTGAATTTCATAAGGAATGGTTTTTGTAAAGGTAGAAAAATATTCCCGTTTTAGCTATCTTCGGCTTTGCCTCAGACAGGCGGCGCCCCGGCAAAATGCAAGTAAACTTGCTTTTGCCCCCGGCATATACTATCTTTGTGGTATGACTTCATTATTCCATGACATCATCTTCGGCCCGGTACATTCGCGGCGGCTGGGACTCTCGCTGGGGGTCAACCTCCTGCCCACCGAGTCGAAACTCTGCTCGTTCGACTGCATCTACTGCGAATGCGGCTGGAATGCCGCG
>NZ_FR893507.1:200132-201709 GCF_000435435.1 Alistipes sp. CAG:29
ACCCGCGAAGACGTCCGCACACAGCTCGCAGCGACGCTGCGGCGCATGGTGGCCGACGGCACCCCGCCCGACGTCATCACCTTCGCCGGCAACGGCGAGCCGACGATGCACCCCGAATTCGAAGCCGTGATCGGCGACACGATCGCCCTGCGCGACGAGCTGTGCCCCTCGGCCAGGGTTTCCGTGCTTTCGAACGCCACGCAGCTCCACCGCGAGGGCGTGCGCCGTGCCCTTCGCAGCGTGGACAACAACATCCTCAAGCTCGATTCGGCCTTCGACGCCACGGCACGCCTGATAAACAATCCCCAGAGCCCGGCCTATTCCGTACGGAGGGTCGTCGATCAGATGAAAGGCTTCGACGGGCACCTGACCGTGCAGACGATGTTCCTGCGCGGGGAGTTCGACGGGCAGCGGGTCGACAACACCACCGAAGAGGAGGTCGCGGCATGGCTGCGCCTGATCGGCGAAATCCGCCCGCGGCAGGTCATGGTCTACTCGCTCGACCGCGACACCCCGTGCCGGACGCTCGAAAAGGTGCCGCGCGAGGAGTTGCGGGCCATCGCCACCCGCGTCGAGGCGCTCGGCATCCCCTGTTCCGTAGCATAAACCGCACCGCACCATGAAACACCTCCTGCTGCTCCTGTCGCTTGCGGCCGGCTGTACGGCCGCCGCACAGAAGCGCCCCGCAACGGGCGGACTGTCCGCTTTACAGGACAGCATCTGGCAGTGGGCGGCAGACAACAAGGCTACCGATCCGGTCGCAAACGCCATCTACGCATCGGCGGTCAACGAACCGGACGGGGTCATAGACGTACACATGATCCGTGCCGACACGGCGATGAAAGCCCGCTTCCGCCGCCGCGTGCACGACAGCCCCCTGATCCGGCTCCACGGGTTCGACCCCGACACGACACCCTATCCGCCCGCACCCGAAGGGGCTGCCCCGCCGGATGGGCTCACGATGGAGGCCGAATACGCATTTTATCCCGCCTGCACCGAACATATCCGGCTCACAATCCGCCACAAAGGCGATTCGACGGTATATTTCGGGAGCGACTACACCGTCTGCCGCTTCCAGCACGGACGGTGGGAAACGCTGCCCGTCGTCAATGCGTGGAACTCACTGCTGACCGGCATCGGGCCAAACAACCTGTCCCGCACCGAAGTACCGCATCCGGCACCGACCGCCGAATACACCTACGGGTTCACAGCCCGGCTCGCACCCCGCATCTACCCGGCCCGGTATGCGCGTTACCGTATCTGCAAACAGGTGTACAAGACCTGTCCATACCGTTCCTACCTGCTCACGACCGAGTTCACGGTGACGCCGTTCGTCCCGTTCACCCGCTTTGCGGAACCGGCGCAGGGGCAGGACATCCAATTTTGATCCACAGCCATGCAAATACTCCTTTCCTGCGCCAAAACGATGGCCGAAAACAAGCCGGCCGAAATCCCCCGAACGACCCTGCCGCGTTACGCCCGCGAGGCCGCGGAGCTGGCACTGCAGCTAGCGACGCTCACCACCGAAGAGCTGGAACGCATGCTGCGCACCAACCGGCAGATCGCCGCGACCAACC
>NZ_FR893507.1:201729-207084 GCF_000435435.1 Alistipes sp. CAG:29
CCCCCCCCGCCGGCGTTACCGGCAGTTCCACGGCGAAGAGGCCCTCCCCGCGCTGCTGGCCTACACGGGCGTCGTATTCAGGCATATCGCCCCGGAGCGATTCACCCCCGGGGATTTCGAATACGCACAGCAGCACCTCAACATCACGTCGTTCCTCTACGGGCTGCTCCGGCCGCTGGACGCAATCCGCCGCTACCGGCTGGAAGGGGACGCCGTATTGCCGGGGCACGACGACCAAACGATGTTCGGGTACTGGCAGGGACGGCTGACGGAGGCCTTCCTCGAAAAAATCCATGCCGACGACGGCATCCTGGTCAACCTCGCCAGCAGCGAGATGAAGCGCCTGTTCGACTGGAAACGCATCCGCCGCGAAGCGCGTATCATCACGCCCGAATTCCGCATCCGCGAAGGCGACCGTCTGAAAACCATCGTGGTCTACACGAAAATGTGCCGCGGGGAGATGACGCGCCACCTTATCAGAAACCGGATTACGGATCCGGAAATGCTCAAAGAATTCGAATGGGAAGGGTTCCGGTTCGATGCCGCGCTCAGCCGGGGCGACGACTGGACATTCACGATGTGACACGGATGCAGGGAACGGAGGAGCACCCCTTCGGCGGAGTGTCATTGCCCCTGGTCGACGAACAGAAGCCTGTCCGTCCGGTAACCGCGTCGTTCGGCCAGCCGCAGGATGCGGTTGAGCGTATGCGCGGGGAGTGTCGGCGTGCGTGACAGTACCCAGAGGTATTTTGCCGAACCGCCGCCGACCAATGCCCAATCGTAATCGCCGCCCAGCTCCATGACGTTGTAATCCGAATAAAAAACCCAGAAAAAAGAGACCCGCAAACGCCCCGGCACCTGTCCCGCACAGACTTTGCCCCGCGCACGTTTACAACGGCCCGAACGGTAATCCGTCCCGCTGTTGAACACCCCGATGCGACCGTCGGGCCTCAGTTCGTAGCGCGCCTGCACTCCGGCCAGCCCCCGTTCGAACGGATGGTCGTAGCGGGCGATCTCATACCAGGTGCCCATGTAGCGCGCCAGGTCGAACGACGGCACCGGAGTTCGGTCGGTACGGTCGGTGACACCGCCGTATACCACGCCGATGACAAGCAGCGCAGCGGCCAATAATACGATCGCGATTTTCACTCCCCAAACGGTTTTTAGGGAGCACGTAACAGATTTTATGCCGCAGCACGGCAAACAGGAGCGGAAACGGCAGTTTTATTCCCCCGCAGCGAGCAGCGCCCGCAGAATACCCTCCTCGTCGTAACCGCAGAGGGCGTAGAGCTGAGCCGGGGTTCCGTGCTCGACCCACTCGTCGCCGATGCCCAGCGAGTGCACGGCCACCTCGCAGCCGCGGGCATTGAAAAATGCCGTGACGGCCTCGCCGACGCCCCCGCGCAGGGAACCGTCCTCGACCGTGACCACATGGCGGAACTTGACACCGACCTCGGCCAGCAGGGCTTCGTCGAGCGGTTTGGCGAAGCGCAGGTCGTAATGCGCCACGCTCACACCCTTCGCCGCGGCGCGTTCCGCGGCACGGGCGGCAGCGTTGCCGACCGTCCCGACCGTCACCAGCGCCACGTCCGTACCTTCGCGAAGCCTCCGGCCCCGGCCGACGGGCAGCGCTTCGAAGGGAACGCCCCGCCACAGACGTCCCGCACCGTTGCCGCGCGGGTAGCGGATCATGAAGGGATGACCGTATTGCAGACCGGTATACATCATGTTGCGGAGTTCCAGTTCATCCATCGGCGCAGCGATCGTAAGTCCCGGCACGGCACCGAATGCAGCCATGTCGAAGACCCCGTGGTGGGTCACGCCGTCCTCGCCCACGATGCCGCCCCGGTCGAGGCACATCACCACGGGCAGATCCTGAATCGCGACGTCGTGGATCACATTGTCGTAAGCCCGCTGCATGAAAGACGAATAGATGTTGCAGAAAGGCACCATGCCCGCAGCGGCCATCCCCGCCGAGAAGGTCACGGCATGGCCCTCGGCGATACCCACGTCGAAGCAACGCGACGGCATGGCGTGCATGAGCATGTTCATCGAACAACCCGACGGCATGGCAGGCGTGACGCCCACGACCCGCGGGTCGAGCCCGGCCAGTTCGACGAGCGTCTCGCCGAAGACATCCTGGTAACGCGCCGCGGCGCCTGGCGAGGCGATCCGCTCGCCCGTATCGGGATTGAAACGTCCGGGGGCATGCCACGTGGACTGGTCGTGCTCGGCAGGCAGGTAGCCCTTGCCCTTCACGGTCATGACATGCAGCAACTTGGGCCCTTCGATGTCGCGCAATGCCCGAAGCGTGCGCACCAACTCCTTGAGGTTGTGGCCGTCGACGGGGCCGAAATAACGGAAATTGAAGCTCTCGAAGAGGTTGCTCTTGTTCAGCACCCCCTGTTTCACGGCGTTGCCCGCCTTTTGGCAGAGGCGCAGCAGGCGCGGCGTATGCGAAAGGATGCCCCACAACCGCTGCTTGAAACGGTTGTAATGCACCGACGTGGAGATTTTGAGCAGGTAGTTCTTCAATGCGCCGGTGGCCTGGTCGATGGCCATGTTGTTGTCATTGAGGATCACCAGGATATTGGTGCGTTTGCTGGCCCCGGCGTTGTTGAGCCCTTCGAACGCGAGGCCGCCGGTCATCGAACCGTCGCCGATGACGGCCACGACCTGGTGCCTCTCGCCCCGCATCTCGGCAGCCTTGGCCATGCCGAACGCCGCCGAAATCGACACCGAGGCATGCCCGCCCCCGAAAGCGTCGTAGGGGCTCTCCAACATGCGCGGGAAACCGCTGATGCCGCCCAGCAGGCGTTTGGTCTTGAACGCCTCGCGGCGCCCGGTGATAATCTTGTGGGCATAGGTCTGGTGCCCTACGTCCCAGACGATCTTGTCCGCGGGCGTATCGAAAACGTAGTGGAGTGCGGCGGCGAGTTCCACGCAGCCGAGGCTCGACGCCAGGTGCCCGGGATTTACCGAGCACTCGTCGATGATATAGCTGCGCAGCTCGTCGCAGTAGGTGCGCAGTTCCTCCGCCGAGAGTTGCTTGAGGTCGCGGGGGGAATTTATTTTTCGGAGTAATTTGTATTCATCCAACGTCATGGCAGCACAAAGATAGCGCAAGGAGAGCGACAAACCAAACTTGTTTGAGTTCGTCCGAACCGCAGCCTATCTAAAACGAGGTTAAAGATAGCACAAGCCGAGCAAAATGCCAAATTTATTCGGACATTGCCGAGGCGAAGCCTGTGTTCCGTAAAACAGCTCAGACCGGACATGGCGCCGGTTTTTTCCGGCATAGCCACCATACCGCCTATTTTCTGTAAAGATAGTCATTCTTGCGTTTTTTTCAATAAAAATTTTTATCTTCGCGTTACGGTAAACCCATCGTACAATGAAATACAAGCGAATACTACTGAAACTGAGCGGCGAATCGCTGCAAGGTTCGCAGAAATACGGGCTCTCCCCCGAAGTACTCCAGTCCTACGCCGAACAGATCAGGGCGGCAGCGGCCACAGGCGTCCAGATCGGCATCGTCATCGGCGGCGGCAACATTTTCCGCGGCCTCACGGGCGCAAAGAAAGGCTTCGACCGCGTGAAAGGCGACCAGATGGGCATGCTCGCCACGATCATCAACTCGCTGGCCCTGCAATCGGCCCTGGAGGACAACGGCGTGAAGGCCAAAGTCCTGACCTCGATCCGCATGGAGCCCATCGGCGAATACTACTCCAAGGCGCGTGCCATCGAATACCTCGAGGCGGGGTATGTGGTCATCATCGGCGGAGGCACGTCGAACCCCTATTTCACGACCGACTCGGCTTCGGCGCTGCGCGGCATTGAAATCGAGGCGGACGTGATGCTGAAGGGCACCCGCGTGGACGGCGTATACACGGCCGACCCCGAAAAAGACCCTGCGGCCGTCAAATTCGACGAAATAAGCTTCGAAGAGGTGCTCGACCGCCGGCTGAAAGTCATGGATCTCACGGCATTCACGCTCTGCCGCGAGAACGGATTGCAGATCATCGTCTTCGACATGGACACGCCGGGCAACCTCGGCAAGGTGCTTGCCGGGGAGAGGATCGGGACACTTGTAAAAAAATAAGGCTATGGCAACAAAAAAGAGCAACAAGCAGTTATGGATCATGCTGGCGCTGATCGCAGTGATCATCGCCGCAATCCTGTTACTGCCCTCGTGCGGCAGCCGCGGCGGCAAAGCCGCGGCGGATACCGAATCGACCACGCTGGTCAAGGCGGGCGACAAAGCCCCCGACTTCACCGTGGAGATGTTCGACGGCACAAAAACCTCCCTCGCAGAACTCAAAGGCAAAGTCGTGTTACTGAACTTTTGGGCCACCTGGTGCCCGCCCTGCCGGCAGGAACTGACCCGCGTGCAGAAGGACATCATCGACCGTTTCGCCGGCCGCAACTTCGTATTCCTGCCCATATCGCGCGGCGAAAAGCGGGAGGACGTGGCGGCGTTCCGCGAAAAGATGGGCTATACGTTCCCGATGGGCCTCGACCCCTCGCAGGCCATTTACGACCGTTATGCCTCGAATTATATCCCGCGGAATTTCCTGATCGGCGCCGATGGTAAAGTCATGCTGGCAACCGTGGGCTACGACGCCGAAGAGTTTGACGAAATGATCAAAACCATCGAAAAAACACTCGAATAATATGGATACCAAGACGATTCTCAACGATGCCTCCGGCCGTATGCAGAAGGCCATCGACCACCTCGAAGAGGAACTTTTGAACGTGCGCGCGGGAAAAGCGTCGCCCAATGCCCTGAACGGCGTAATGGTCGATTATTTCGGCTCGCAGGTGCCCATATCGGGCGCCGCCAGCGTCACCGTACCCGACGCCAAGACGATCCTGATCCAGCCGTGGGACAAGAACATGCTGCGTGCGATCGAAAAGGCCATCATCGACTCGAACATCGGGCTGACGCCCTCGAACAACGGCGAGCAGATCCGCCTGTCGATCCCGCCCCTGACCGAGGAGCGCCGCAAGGAGTTGGTGAAACAAATCCGCAACGAGGCCGAAACCGCCCGCATCAGCCTGCGCAATGCCCGCCGCGACGCGGTCGAGGCATTCAAGAAAGCCCAGAAAGAAGGTATGCCCGAGGATGAGTCGAAGGACGGCGAAGCACAGGCCCAGAAATTGCTGGAGAAATTCACCAAGACCCTCGACGAGGCGCTCCAGAAAAAGGAGAAGGAGATCATGACGGTATAAATCCGTCCGCCCCATAGTTAAAATCCGGCCAGCACAGTATGTTGGCCGGATTTTTTCATATCTTTGTCCGTTGTAACGATCCGCCTATGAAAAACATCCGCTTCGGGCTTTGCATCCCGGCAC
>NZ_FR893507.1:207109-209028 GCF_000435435.1 Alistipes sp. CAG:29
CGGCATTCCTGTTCGCGCTGTTCTGCACGCAGCAGGCATCCCCGCAGGGATATGTCAAGCTCAATGTCCCCTATGCCCTGGTGGGCGTGGTGAATCCCGCCGTGGAGTTCGCCATCTCGCCCAAATCGACCTTGCAGACCGACATCGTCATCTCGCCATGGAAGTCGATCAACGAAAAGCACATGCTCTTCGCCATCTTCATGGGCGAATACCGCCGCTATTTCAAGGAGCATAACCGGGGCTGGTATCTGGGGGCAAACATCGGCATGATGGCCTTCGACATGTCGAAACCTTACATCGAAGGGTGGAAACTGAAATTCGAAGACCGTTACTGCAAAGGATACGGCATGATGATCGGCCTCTGCGTGGGTTATGAATACCAGTTCGGGAAACGCTGGCTGCTCGACGCTTTCCTGGGTTGGGCATGGATGGACAGCCATTACAACGGATACAGTTTCGACGGCCAGGTCGACATGTACCCCCACCGCCCCGTACAACCCGAACATCCCGACCCGTTCAACGGCTCTTCGGAGTGGTATCCCAACAAGATCGGCGTCTCGATCGGGTATCGCATCTTCACGCCCCGCAACAAACAGCGGACAGCGGACGTGCGCTAAACAGCAGTTGCGGACTGCGGCAGGCAGCCATGCACGGAAAGTCCGCAACTCCGGAACCAAAGGGAGCAGTACTCCCGGAATGCGGGCAACCGGAAACAGCGGCCGGCCCGGGAACCTAAACCCGGGGTAAATTGCAGCGGGCCCTTCCGAGGCACACCCGCAACAAGCCCGCCCGACCAGGCCGCAACCCGGAATCGCGGCAGGCGGCGACCGGAAATCACCGTAAGCAGCCCCGAGCCGCACCGCGGCATACGGAAGCCCCCTCCCATCGCAGCATACGCAATGCCGCAAAATAAAGAACCCCGCACCTTCCGGCGCGGGGTTCTACCATTCAAAACTTTATTCAGAGATTATTTCACTTTCGGGCCGGCGGCTACGAGCTTCTTACCCTCTTCGTTACCCGTGAACTTCACGAAATTCTTCACGAAGCGGTTGGCGAGGTCTTCGGCCTTGACGTCCCAATCCTTGGCGTTCTTGTAGGTATCGCGCGGGTCGAGGATCTTGGGATCTACGCCCGGCAGCTCCGTCGGGATCGTGAAGTCGAAGATAGGCAGCGTCTTGGTCGGAGCCTTGTCGATCGAACCGTCGAGGATGGCGTCGATAATACCGCGCGTATCCTTGATCGAGATACGTTTGCCGGTACCGTTCCAGCCCGTGTTCACCAGGTATGCCTTGGCACCGGCCTTCTTCATCTTCTTCACCAGCTCCTCACCGTACTTGGTGGGGTGCAGCGAAAGGAATGCCGCGCCGAAGCAAGCCGAGAAAGTCGGAGTCGGCTCGGTGATACCGCGCTCGGTACCCGCCAGCTTGGCGGTGAAGCCCGACAGGAAGTAGTACTTGGTCTGCTCGGAGTTGAGAATCGAAACCGGGGGCAGCACGCCGAATGCGTCGGCCGAAAGGAAGATCACCTTCTTGGCAGCCGGGGCTTTCGATACGGGTTTCACGATATTCTCGATGTGGAAGATCGGGTACGAAACGCGGGTGTTCTCGGTTACCGACTTGTCGGCATAGTCGATCTTGCCCTTCTTGTCTACCGTCACGTTCTCCAGCAGCGCGTTGCGGCGGATGGCGTTCCAGATGTCGGGCTCGTTCTCCTGCGAGAGGTTGATGACCTTGGCGTAGCAGCCACCCTCGAAGTTGAATACGCCGTCGTCGTCCCAGCCGTGCTCGTCGTCGCCGATCAGCTCACGCTTCGGGTCGGTCGAAAGCGTGGTCTTGCCGGTGCCCGACAGGCCGAAGAAGATAGCGGTCTCGCCCTTGGCATTGGTGTTGGCCGAGCAGTGCATCGAAGCCATGCCCCTG
>NZ_FR893507.1:209044-221062 GCF_000435435.1 Alistipes sp. CAG:29
TGCCCTTGAGCGGAAGCAGGTAGTTCATGTAGGAGAACATACCCTTCTTCATCTCGCCGCCGTACCAGGTGTTGAGGATAACCTGCATTTTCTCGGTGAGGTTGAAAACGACGGCCGTCTCGGAGTTCAGGCCGAGTTTCTTATAGTTCTTGACCTTGGCCTTCGAAGCGTTGAGCACCACGAAATCGGGCTCGCCGTATTTCTCCAGTTCGGCGTCGGTCGGACGGATGAACATGTTCTTTACGAAATGGGCCTGCCATGCGACCTCCATGATGAAACGGATCTTGAGGCGCGAATTCTCGTTGGCGCCGCAGAAAGTGTCCACGACATAGAGTTTCTTGCCCGACAACTCCTGGGTAGCGAGTTTCTTCAGCTCCTTCCAGGCAGCCTTCGTAACAGGCTTGTTGTCGTTCTTATATTCATCGGAAGTCCACCAGATCGTATCCTTGGTGGTCTCGTCCATTACGAAGAACTTGTCCTTGGGCGAACGGCCGGTATAAACGCCGGTCATCACGTTCACGGCACCGGTCTCGGTCAGCTGGCCTTTTTCGAAACCGCGGAGCCCCTTCTTGGTCTCCTCGCGGAAAAGTTCGTCGTACGACGGATTGTACACGATCTCGGTCACACCCGTGATCCCATACTTTTTCAAATCCATTTTGTCCATAATAATTGTTATTTTAATAAAACATCAAATCCTTGATTAACCTAACGTCGAAAATCCGCAAGACCGGACTTTAACCGCACAAAGGTAGAAAAACTTTTACACTTGTGAAAAAACTAACAGTGAAAAAAGCAAAAAATATCCATTATTTTTCCCGATGCCTGTATATGATTCATTTATAAGCAGCTATCGTATCCCCCAAAGCCGCAGGAAAACCCGGCTCCATATCCTGCTGCAAACATACGGCCGCAATCCGCACCGGGGCTCCGCAGGATGGAATTCGAGGCGGACGCACAGGCCGCACTTCGGTCGAAATGCCCATCGACGGCGCACGGCACTCCCGCCCGACGGAACGCCGCCCGGACAAAAACAATGACGGGAGAGGGCGCTTCCGGAGCAACCGCATCGAAATCAGGAAACCGGAGGTATTTTCCGTAAATCCGATCCGGCAGCCAGACCCGACGCACGGGCACCGAAAAAACCGGGGCGGAAAGGGACGACATCCGGGAATTTTTCCTATCTTTGATTAATCAGCCCTTATACAAAACATCGTTATCATTATAATGCGCCCGATAAAAATACGCCACGACAGGATCTGCCTGAAACCGTTTTCGATCGAATGGGTAAACTACCATTGTTTCTCCATCCTGTTAATTATTTCCGGGATATTCTTTTCCTGTTATTTTATCCGCGACCTCATTCAGGGATTTCGGGATCGGTATTGGCTGGCCGCGCTCCTGCTGTTCGGCGCGGGCTTTGCTCTCCATGTGTTACAACGCAGGAAACTGAAGTTCAAGAGTATCCCGCTCTCCGGGCAACCCGACGGACTGAAAGATCAGATCCGGAAACTGCTGTCCGACGAGGGATGGAGGATCGAATACGACAATCAGCGTTATTTGCAGGCCACAAACCGAAAGGGCATCCCCTATCTGGACTGCGACTTGCTGATCTTGAGCTGGAGAAACGATGAAATCCGGTGGGCTCTGGTCTACGATCCGTGGTATAACATCGCAGGGGGAATATTTACGTTCAACAGATACGGACGGAAAACCGTAAAGGCGATAAAGGCGCTCGCCGCCGAACCGGCGGAAACTCCTGCTCCCCGAAAACTCGGATAGGCCATGGCCGGACTCTATTTCCACATACCGTTCTGCAAACGCATCTGCGCCTACTGCGACTTCTACAAGAGCGCCCGGCTGGAGCAGATGGACGGCGTGACAGCCGCCATGCACCGCGAACTGGACGAACGGCAGGATTACCTGCGCGGCGAAGCGGTCACGACCCGCTATTTCGGCGGCGGCACGCCTTCGCTCTACGCACCCGCCGCGCTGAAAGGACTGCTGGATCATGCCGCGCTGCTGTTCGACTGCTCCGGCACCACGGAAACCACCCTCGAGGCCAACCCCGACGACCTGACGGAAAATTACCTCGACGGGCTGCGCGAAGCGGGCATAGACCGGCTGTCGATCGGCATCCAGTCGTTCGACGACGGGTGCCTGAAGCTGATGAACCGCCGCCATACGGCGGCACAGGCCATCGGTGCGGTGCGGGCGGCACAACGCGCCGGGTTCGGGAACATCACCGCCGACCTGATCTTCGGCATTCCCGGCTTCGGCGGGGATTCGCTGAAAAGATCGCTCGACGGAATGCTGTCGCTCGGCGTACAGCACATTTCGGCATACCATTTGACCATCGAACCCGATACGGCCTTCGGCCGCCGTGCGGCACGGGGCGAGTTCCGCGCCGTGGACGAAGAGGTCAGCGAGGAGGAGTTCCTCACGGTGCACGATACGCTTACGGCCGCCGGATTCGAGCATTACGAGGTTTCGAACTATGCCCTGCCGGGATTTCGAGCCCGTCACAACGCCTCCTACTGGCATGGGACGAAATACCTCGGCATCGGGCCCGCAGCCCACTCGTTCGACGGCGAAGAAAGGCACTGGAACGCCAGTTCAGTGGAAAAATACATAGCAGGCGCTCCCGCCGGGAAGGAAGTGCTGACCCGACGCGACCGGTTCAACGAATATGTCATGACGGCGCTCCGGACGGTCGAGGGGATCGATCTGGAAGAGGCCGCGGCACGTTTCGGAGCAAAACGGCTGGCGCGGATGCAGGAAGAGGCAGCACCGTTCCTCCGTTCGGGTACGCTCCGCATAGCCCGGGGGCGGATGGCCCTCCCGCCGGAAAAATTCCTGATTTCGGATGCCGTGATCGGGGCACTTTTCGAAACATAACACGACATGCAACGATGTGAAACAGAAATGTTAAGTTATTATTAAATATTTTTACTAATTAATCGAACAAGGTTGTTTTATATAAATATAAGTATTACCTTTGCAGCGGTTTTCAACCGATTCATCGAGTAAATTACAAACAAGCACGACAAATATGAGTAATGCAAAACTGACTCCCGACTACCTTTTCGAGGTGAGCTGGGAGGTCTGCAATAAGGTCGGCGGCATCCATACCGTCATCTCGACCAAAGCACAGACCGTAACCCGTAAATTCGCCGACCGCTATATCCTCATCGGGCCCGACCTCCAGCACGAGGGGGCGAACCCCGAATTCGAGGAAGACCCCGACATGCTGAAGGCATGGCGCCAGAGCGTATACAGCGACGGCCTCCGGATCCGCGTGGGACACTGGAAGATCAAGGGCGAGCCGACGGTGATCCTGGTGGACTTTACTTCGCTGATCCCCCGCAAAGACGAAATACTCAAGAAACTCTGGGAGACGTACCACGTGGATTCGCTCTCGGGACAGTGGGACTACATCGAGCCCGTGCTCTTCGGCTATGCCGCGGGCATGGTCATCGCCTCGTATGTCGACAACTTCTGTAACGCGACGGACAAGATCGCCGCGCATTTCCACGAGTGGATGACCGCCGCAGGCGGACTCCACCTGCGCAAACACGCCCCCTATGTGGCCACGCTCTTCACGACGCACGCCACGGTCATGGGGCGCTGCATCGCCGGCAACGGCCTGCCGCTCTACAACGACCTGGCGAAATTCAATGCCGACGAACTGGCCCGGCAGTTCAACGTCGTGGCCAAACACTCGATCGAGAAGATGGCCGCCACGTACCACGACGCCTTCCTCACGGTCAGCGACATCACGGCCAACGAATGCAAATACCTGCTGGGGCGTGAACCGGACGGCATCACCCCCAACGGGTTCGAAAACGACTTCGTATGGACGGGCGAGGAGTACGACGCCAAACGTGCCGAAGCCCGCACGGCGATGATCTCGGTAGCCGAAGCCTGCCTCGGGCACAAGTTCCGGAAGGAACCGCTGATCGTCGGCACCAGCGGCCGCTACGAATTCCGCAACAAGGGGCTCGACGTATTCATCGAGTCGCTCAAAAAGCTGGCCGCCTCCGACCGTCTCAAACGCGAAGTCCTGGCCTATGTCACCGTTCCGGCCGCCAACCGCGGCCCGCGTGCGGACTTGCAGGCACACCTGGCCGACCCGGCCAGCCCGATCGACGGCGGACAATACAAGTATTCGACCCATTACCTCGAATACCAGAACAGCGACCCGATCGTGAACGCCCTGAACGGCAGCATCCTCACGACCGACGATTCGAAGGTGAAGGTGATCTTCGTGCCGACCTACCTGAACAAGGCCGACGGCATCTTCAACAAGGATTACTACGAACTGCTCGTCGGTATGGACATCACGGTATTCCCCTCCTACTACGAACCGTGGGGCTATACGCCGCTCGAATCGGTGGCATTCTCGGTGCCGACCATCACCACGACCCTCGCAGGGTTCGGGCTGTGGGTCGACAAGCAGCGCGAGCACCTGGGCGTGGAGGTCATCCGCCGCGACGACTACAACGACAAGGAGGTCGAGGAGAAGATCGCCGACTCGCTGCTGCGCTTCAGCGCGCTGGACGAGAAACATGTCTCCGAGATGCGCGTTTCGGCCTACGAGATATCGGAAACTGCGCTCTGGGAGCACCTTTTCGCCGCCTACGAACAGGCCTACTCCGAGGCTGTCGAAAGTTCGGTGATCCGTACCAACCGCGCCGTGCTCGACGAGAGCAACGCCCGCAACGAACAGATCAATTTCGTACGCCAGCAGCTCTTCGCCGAGAAGCCCAACTGGAACCGCATGATGGTCGACAAGACCCTGCCCAAGCGCCTGCATGCCCTGGAAGAACTTTCGCGCAACCTCTGGTGGTGCTGGAACCCCGGGCCCCGCGACCTGTTCGAAGGCATCGACCCGGCACTCTGGGCCGAATGCGAGCGCAACCCGATCGCTTTCCTCGACAAACTGAGCGTGGAACGCATGAAGGGGCTCGAACGCGACGAGGCCTTCCTCGGGCAGCTCGACGCCGTATATGCGCAGTTCCGCGACTATATGAACGAAAAACCCGACCCGAAGACCCCCACGATTTCGTATTTTTCGATGGAATACGGCCTGCACTCGTCGCTCAAGATCTACTCGGGCGGCCTGGGCATACTCGCGGGAGACTACCTCAAGGAGGCCTCGGACAAGAACGTCCCGATGGCAGCCGTGGGCCTGCTTTACCGGTACGGCTACTTCACGCAGCGCCTTTCGGCACAGGGGGCGCAGGAGGCGACCTACGAGGCACAGAATTTCTATAAACTCCCGATCTCGCCCGTGCGCGACGAAGCCGGCAACTGGCTGACGGTCACCATCGCCTTCCCGGGGCGTACGCTTTCGGCGCGCGTCTGGAAATGCCAGGTCGGCCGCACGGATCTCTACCTGCTCGACACGGATTTCGAGGCCAACCTCGAGGAAGACCGCCAGATCACCCACTACCTCTACGGCGGCGACTGGGAGAACCGCCTCAAGCAGGAAATCCTGCTCGGGATCGGCGGTATCCGCGCACTGCGCGCACTGGGCATCAAGCACGACGTGTTCCACTGCAACGAGGGACATGCCGCGTTCATCGGCATCGAGCGCATCCGCGACCTGGTGAACCACAAGAAGCTCTCCTTCTCGGAGGCGCTGGAGGTGATCCGTTCCTCGTCGCTCTTCACGACGCACACCCCCGTGCCCGCCGGGCACGACGCCTTCCCCGAGTCGATGATCCGCCAGTACATGTCGCACTACCCCGACGTGCTGGGCATCACCTGGGAGCAGTACATCAACCTGGGCAAGACCAACCCCAACGACCCCAACGAGAAGTTCTCGATGTCGGTGCTGGCCTGCAACCTCTCACAGGAGGTCAACGGCGTATCGTGGCTCCACGGCGAAGTGTCGAAGGAGATCCTGGGCAACATGTGGCCGGGTTATTTCAAGAACGAACTCCACATCGGCTATGTCACGAACGGCGTACACTTCCCGACATGGATCGCGACGAACCTGCGCCGCCTCTACGCCCGCTATTTCGCCGACGGCTTCGAGGGGCACGCCTACGACATCCCGGCATGGCAGAAAGTCCACAACATCCCCGACGGGGAGCTGTGGGCCGGGCGCATGCACCTCAAGAACAAGCTCATCAAGCATATCCGCAAGCGTTACAGCGACCCCAGCCAGGTGCGGCTCGACTCGCCGCGCCAGATGTTGCAGGTCATCGAGGGCATCAAGCCCGACGTGCTGTCCATCGGTTTCGCACGCCGCTTCGCAACCTATAAGCGCGCCTACCTGCTCTTCACGAACCTCGACCGGCTCTCGGCCATCGTGAACAACAAGGAGCGCCCCGTGCAGTTCATCTTCGCCGGCAAGGCCCACCCCAACGACAAGCCGGGGCAAGACCTCATCAAACGCATCGTCGAAGTGGCCGCCATGCCGCAGTTCGTGGGCAAGATCCTCTTCCTGCAGAATTACGACATGGAGCTGGCACGCCGCATGGTGCAGGGCGTCGACGTATGGCTCAACACCCCGACCCGTCCGCTCGAAGCTTCGGGGACGTCGGGCGAGAAGTGCGTCATGAACGGCGTGCTGCAATTCTCGGTGCTCGACGGATGGTGGGTCGAAGGCTACAAGGAGGGCGTCGGGTGGATGCTGCCCATGGAGCGCACCTTCGCCGACCAGCACTATCAGGACGAGCTCGACGCCGAAATGATCTACAACACCATCGAGGAGCAGATCGTCCCGAAATACTACGACCGCGACAAGGACGGCGTACCCCACGCATGGGTGGAGTCGGTCAAGAAATGCGTCGCGGACATCGCATCGAATTTCACGACCAACCGCATGCTCAACGACTACGAGGAGCGGTTCTACAACAAGCTCGCGGCACGCAAGCACCGGATCGTCGAAGGCGGCTACAAGCTGGCCCGCGAGATCGCAGCATGGAAACGCAAGGTCTCGTCGGTATGGGATCAGATCCGTGTGATCGACGTACAGCGTGTGAAAATCGACAACAAGGCGATCTTCGTAGGCGAAAAGTACCATTTCGAAGTGACCGTGGACATCGTCAGCCTGCGTCCCGAGGACATCGGCGTGGAGATGGTCATCGCACAGCAGATCGTCGGCGGGCAGAATGCCAACGTGATGCGCACGATCGGGCTCAAGCACACCAAGACCGAAGGCAGCCGCGTTACCTACGCACTGGATTATACGCCCGACGAAGCCGGCACGTTCGACGTGGCGCTGCGTATTTTCCCGGAGAACCCGCACCTGCCCCATCGCATGGATTTTGCATTGGTAAAATGGGCTTAGCGAATTTGGGCCTAATAATGTAAAAAAGATATGAATTTTCGGAAATGCGATTGTCTTTTCATGAAAATTCAGCTATCTTTATAGAACGAACCGTATTTTTTTGAAGGACATGTCAGCACTTACTTTCGACAAAAGCGAATTGGGCAACCTGGAGTATTCGCTCCAGCGCGAAATGCTCTCCACAGACCGTATCGGCGGATATATGAGCACGACTATCGTCTGCTGCAACACCCGCCGCTACCACGGCCTGATGGTAGCGCCCATCGACGACAGCGACAGGACGTATGTCCTGCTCTCGTCGCTCGACGAAACCATCGTCCAGCACGACCAGACATTCAACCTGGCCCTGCACCGCTTCAAGGGGGTATACGAGCCGCGCGGACACAAGTATATCACCGATTTCAAATATACGCCGACCCCCACGATCACCTACCGCGTGGGCGGCGTGATCCTGCGGAAGGAGATGCTGTGGATACACAAGCGCACGCAGCTGATGATCCGCTATACGCTCGTCGATGCGCATTCGGAAACCCACCTGCGGCTGCGGCCCTTCCTTGCCTTTCGCGACAAACACGCGCTGACGCATGCCAACATGGATGCCGACGGGCACTCCTACCCGGCGGTCAACGGCGTGAAATGCCGCCTCTACGGGTCGTTCCCGTGGCTATACCTGCAAACCAGCAAGCCCGGCGCGGAGTTCGTGCCCGCACCCGACTGGTACTACGGGTTCGAATACCAGCAGGATCTGGCGCGCGGTTACGACGGTTACGAAGACCTGCTCACGACGGGCTATTTCGAAACGGAACTCAAGAAGGGCGAAAGCATCATCTTCTCGGCCTCGCTCGACGAAATGGGCTCGGTCAAGACCATCGAAGAGGTATTCGCCGCATCCATCGCCCGGCGCACGCACAAAATCGACTTCATCAGCTGCCTGGAGCACTCGGCGCGGCAATTCGTCATCCGGCGTCCCGGCGACCGCACCGAAGTGGTGTCGGGCTACCCGTGGCACGGGGTTTCGGGGCGCCAAACCTTCGTATCGCTCCCGGGGATCACGCTCGAACAGGGGCATAAGGAGGACTGTATCGACGCCCTCGACACGCTGGTGCGCGAAATGCGCGACGGCATGTTCACGGGCAACGCCTCGGCGGCCGTCGCAGCGGATGCCCCGCTGTGGTTCTTCTGGACGCTCCAGCAACTCGAACGGGAGGTGGGCGGCAAGCAGATATGGAAAGCCTACGGCCCGGCCATGAAAGATATTCTGGAAAGCTACCGCCGGGGAGTCGGCGGCCGCGTCGCGCTGCATGACAACGGGCTGGTGTGGGCCGCTGCGGACGACGTCCCGATGACATGGATGAACGCCCTGATCGACGGCCGCCCCGTCACTCCGCGCAACGGTTATCAGGTAGAGGTGAACGCATTGTGGTACAACGCCGTATGCTACACGCTCGAGCTGGCCGGCAAACACGGCGACAAAGCCTTCGTCAAGGCCTGGGAGTCGCTCCCGGCACGCACGCAGGCGTCGTTCGTCGAACTGTTCCGCCTGCCGGAAGGTTATCTGGCCGATTTCGTAGGAACGGACGGGCCCGACAAATCGACGCGTCCCAACATGATCGTCGCCTGCGGGCTGAATTATAAGATGCTCGACGAAGAGCTGCAACTGGAGGTGATCCGCACCGTGCGCCAGCACCTGCTCATCCCCAAGGGGCTGCGGACACTCTCGCCCCGCAACCTGCTCTACAAAGGTTCGCTGGAAGAAGGCTCGCCCGCAGAGCGCGATTTCGCGGGCAAGAACGGCTCGGCATGGCCGTGGCTGCTGCAATTCTACGTCAAGGCATGTTTCGATATCGACGGGGACGCATTCCTGCCGCAGGCCCGGGAGATACTCGCCAATTTCGACGAAGACATCCAGAGCTACGGTATCGGGTCTATTTGCGAGCTTTACGATGCCGACCCGCCCTACGCATCGCGCGGCGCTATCTCGCAGGCGTGGAGCGTCGGGGCCGTGCTCAATATCCACAGCATGATCCGCGAGCGTACGCAGGAGGAGATCCGGGAAAGCAAAACCGCGGGGAAAGCCGCGAAGGCGGTGAAGCCCGTGGCGAAAAGCATTGCCAAAAAAGCTGCGGTAAAGAAAACCGCAACGGACAATATGCCAAAGAAAACTGCGGCAAAGACGGCCATCGCAAAAGAGGCCGCAGAAAAGAAATCCGCAGCGAAAAAGAGTGCGGAGAAGAAACCGACGGAAAAAAAGCCGGCCGCAACAAAGGCCGCGACAAAAAAGACAAAGACTGGGAAATAACAGGCTGTGACGGGAGGAAAATCCTGCCAAGGCGGGATTCCGGGGCGTCCGGACTTGCAACCGCGGCTTGTGGCCGTGAGCCGGGACGTTCCTGTGAGAGGAAAGGTAAAAATTGCAAAACAAGGATATAGTTATGAGAGTTTTAATGTTCGGTTGGGAGTTCCCGCCCCACATCGCGGGTGGTTTGGGAACGGCATGTTACGGGATGACCCGCGGGCTGGCACGCAACGATGTCGACGTAACATTCGTAGTACCCCATGCCTACGGCGACGAGGATCAGCGATTCACGCACGTCCTGAATGCCAGTGACGTGGAGGCGCTTTACGGATCTACGGGAAGCGGCGCGGACGATATTCTCGAGAAGATGTCGTTCATCCACATCGACTCGAACATGGTACCTTATATCTCCCCCGAAGAGTATGAACAGTACCAGGAGCGCTACGTCAAATCCGGACAGAAAGTCTGGTCGACGACCGATGCCTGGAAACAACGCTATACCTTCTCGGGCAAGTACGGCGCCAACCTTATGGAGGAGGTCGCCCGCTATGCCGTAGTCGCGGCGCAGGTGGCCAAAGACCTCGAAGGGCAGTTCGACGTGATCCACGCCCACGACTGGCTCACCTACTACGCCGGTATCGCCGCCAAGCGCGTATCGGGCAAGCCGCTGGTCGTGCATATGCACGCCACGGAATACGACCGCAGCGGCGAGAACGTCAACACGCAGGTCTACGCCATCGAACGTGCAGGCATGCATGCCGCAGACCGGGTGATCGCCGTTTCGAACCTCACGCGCAACATCGTCATCAACCGCTACGGCGTCCCGGCCGACAAGGTCGTGACGGTACACAATGCCGTGCGGTTCGCCGCAGGCCAGTGCAAAATGCCCGAACGGGGCGTGGACGACAAGATCGTCACGTTCCTGGGGCGTATCACCTACCAGAAAGGGCCCGACTATTTCGTCGAAGCCGCGGCCAAGGTGCTGAAGAAAGTCCCCAACGTACGTTTCGTGATGGCCGGCTCGGGCGACATGATGAACCATGTCATCCGCCGCGTGGCGCGGCTGGGTATCGCCGACAGGTTCCACTTCACCGGATTCCTGCGCGGCGAGGACGTACACAAGATGTTCCAGTTGTCGGATGTCTACGTCATGCCGTCGGTCTCGGAGCCGTTCGGCATATCGCCCCTCGAGGCAATGCGTTCGAACGTCCCGGTGATCATCTCCAAACAGAGCGGCGTGGCCGAAGTACTCGACTATGCCGTGAAGGTCGACTATTGGGATGTCGACGCCCTGGCCGATGCCATCTACGGGCTGATCCAGTACCCGGCGCTGGCGGGAATGTTCGCCTCGAAAGGCCTGGAAGAGGTCACGAACCTGAAATGGAACGATGCCGCAGCCAAAATCAAAACCGTATACGAAGCGGTGATCGAAGAGAATAAAAAACAATAAAATAGCTACCCTATGAAAACCGTCTGCTTATATTTTCAGGTACACCAGCCCTGGCGACTGAAGAAGTACCGCTTCTTCAACATGGGCAAGGACCACAACTATCTGGACGACCTGCTGAACCGCTCCATCATGCAGAAAGTCGCCCGGCAGTGCTACCTGCCGATGAATGCCCTGCTGCTGAAGCTCATCCGGGAAAACAAGGGTAAGTTCCGCTGCTCGTTCTCGATCACGGGCATCGCCATCGAACAGTTCCGCACCTATGCGCCCGAAGTCCTCGAATCGTTCAAGGAACTGGCCGCCACGGGTTGCGTGGAGTTCCTCGCCGAGACTTACTCCCACTCGCTGGCCTCGCTGGCTTCGAAGGAGGATTTCACCGAACAGGTAAAGCTCCACACGGCGCTCATAAAAAAGGAATTCGGGGTGAAACCGACCGCCTTCCGCAATACGGAGCTGATCTACTCCGACGACATCGGCGCCGCCGTGGCCGAAATGGGCTTTCGTACGATGCTGGCTGAAGGCGCCAAACACGTGCTGGGCTGGAAATCGCCCAACTATGTATACGCCAACGCCGTCAACCAGAAGCTGCGCCTGCTGCTGCGCAACTACAAACTCTCGGACGACATCGCCTTCCGCTTCTCGAACCGCAGTTGGAACGAATGGCCGCTGACGGCGGACAAATATGTGAAATGGCTCGCTTCGGACGATACTCCGGGCGAGGTCATCAACCTCTTCATGGACTATGAAACTTTCGGCGAACACCAGACCGCCGACACGGGAATCTTCGAGTTCATGCGCGCGCTGCCGAAGGCAATCCTCGCCAAGAAAAACGGTCTGGAGTTCGCGACCGTCACCGAAGCCGCCAAGAAACACCAGCCCGTAGCAGTACTCCACTGTCCGCACGTGATGTCGTGGGCCGACGAGGAGCGCGACGTGACGGCATGGCTCGGCAACGAGTTGCAGAACGAAGCGTTC